>JASFIX010000067.1:0-11295 GCA_050122435.1 Desulfobacterales bacterium | reverse complement strand
GCTGATTTTTTTACCTGATGTCCGGCGATCTTTAAATTTTCAACCACATCGCTCTCAGGGAAAATCGGATGTCGTTCCCGGGATAAAACCAGCCCTTTTCTGACGCGATCAAAGGGTTCGGTTTTGGTGATATCTTCACCATTAAATATAATCTCTCCATATATGGTGATCCTTTCGCCGCCTTTGCGCTGTTCCTTGATTTTCATATCGATGATAAGACCTGATATGGTGTTCATCAGGGTGGTTTTACCGGCACTATTCGAGCCAATAACCCCGACAATTTCTCCCTGATCGATCTTCATCGAGAAATCATTCAAAGCCAGGGCGTTTTCAAAGAAAACCATCAAATTCTTAACTTCCAGCACGTCTTTCCTACCTAATAAATTGAGGTTAGTTGTAACTCACAGAATTTATCTACTTTTAAAGATTACCCAGACCACTGGCAATCCGCAATCCGAAATCCCCAATCCGAAATCGATTTTACTCGCTGCCCAGATAAGCATTTTTTACTTCTTGACTTTCCATGACATCTAGCGCTTGCCCATCGGCAATTTTTTGCCCATAATTTAGGGCGATGATCCGATCGGCAATTTTGAAGAGCTCCTTTAAACGGTGTTCGATCATAATGATGGTTTTTCCCTGTTGCCGCAGTTTTTCAATGATGGGAACAATACTGGCGACTTCTGCTAGACTCAGTCCCGAAAAGAGCTCATCGAGGATGATTAAATCCGGCTGCAGCGCAATGGCTTTTGCCAATTCCAGTCGTTTGAGATAACCCTGGGGCAGTACACTGGCGGCTTTATATGCGACAAAGGCATCCCGTTCGAATCCGACCTCTTCGAGAAGGTCCAGCGCCACCGCATTGCGGTCACCATATTTTCCGCCGACCATTTCTTTGACCCGTGGTGAATATAGCGGAATGATCATGTTCTTATAGGCCGGAAGCTGGTAAAATGGTTTTACCATCTGGAAGGTTCTGGCGATACCTAGACGAACAATCTTATAGGGCGGCCAGCCGGTTATATTTTTTCCACGGTAGTGGACATTGCCCTCGGTCGGTTTAACAAAGCCGGTGATCAGATTGACGGCGGTGGTCTTCCCTGATCCGTTGGGTCCGATCATTCCCAGAAGTTCACCCTCGGCAATCTCAAAATTCAAATCTGAGATGGCTTGAACGCCACCAAAATTTTTGTAGAGCCCGGAAACACCTAACAGGGAAGAAGAACCCATCATTTAACCTCCACCCAGCGTTCAAATTGATGGTATTTGCGCTGAATATAATGGAAAATTCCCTCCGGTACGGCGACGGTAAATACAACCAGAAACAGGCCGTAGAAAACGATTCGAAGCCCGCCGAGGCCCCGTAAAATCTCTGACAGCGGAACCAGAATGAAGGCACCCAGCATCGATCCTGCCAATGTTCCCATACCGCCGACCACTGCTGCGGCAATCGGCAGAATAGAATAATCCAGTGCGTACACCGGCATGCCCACAAACATATAGACATGGGTCACAAAGGCTCCTGCAAAAGCACCGATTGCACTGGCAATAAATAAGGCCTGGGTTTTAAACCAGTAAATATTGATTCCCGCATTCATCACCGATCGGTCGTTGTCATTGATGCCCTTGAGTACCAAACCGTAATCTGAGTTCATCAGGCGTCGGAATCCAAATAGGGCCGCCAGCAGGACGGCAATGATGAGATATATTTCCACCCATCTATTCGGAAGGGGATCCAACCCGCTGAGGCCTTCGGTGCCTCCAAAAATACGCGTCGCTTCGATGATTCGGACAAGCATAAGCGGCAGCACTAGGGTGACCATTGAAAAATAGATTCCTCGCAAGCGTAAAACGGGTAGAAGAAACAGCGTACAAAGCACTCCCCCAAAAACAGTCGCCAGTGGAATGGTTACATAGGGGGGCCAACCCAAATAGTGATTCATATTTCCGGCAAGGTAGGCACCGGTTCCGAAGAACAGCGCCTGGCCCAGGGAAACCATTCCGCTTTGGGCCAGGATATCCCAACTGATAGCCAGCAGGGCGAATACCGATACCGAGAGTAATACTCTTTGCCAGTAGTGGCTCAATACAATCGACAAAACCAAAAGCCCGACAATCGGTATGAGTCTGGGGGCTGCCAGGTAAAGCATTTCGCGCCAGGAGGACAGGGCAAATATATCGCTGGATCTGACTTTGATGCCACGGTCTACACGCTCTTTACGCTTTTCCGCAGAACCCTTTGAATTTAATCCCTCATTCCGCATTCCGATTCCGCCTTTTTCCCTATATCCTTTCTTCCAATTCCTTTTGTTCACCAAATAAACCGGATGGCCTGATAACGAGTATGACGAGGATGGCAATTAGCGGCACCAGCATTACCCAATGGCTTTCCAGATACGTAACCGTGAAGGTTTGTCCGTATCCAATTAAAAAAGAGGCCAGCACCAGGCCGCCCGTGGAGCCCAGCCCGCCCACAATGCATACCGCCAATGCATTGATCAGAACGCTGTATCCCTGTTCGACGTTGATTGTTCCCAGGGGCAGCACAAAAATGGCGGCAATGGCCGCATAAGCACCGCCAAAAGAAACGCTAAGCATTGCAACCCGATCGGTGTTTATCCCTAAGCTGAGGGCGGTGCGTTCCTCCTGAGCGATTCCTCTGAAACGCAGACCGGTACGGGTGTGGTGGGTAAAAAACCAGATAAAGCCGGCCATGGCAATGCCGATAAGCACGATGATGATGCGCTGCATATCGATAGTCACCTCACCGATGTCAATACTGGTATCGATAAAAACCGGCAGGGAGTATTCAAAGCCGATAAAGCCCATGTATTTAAAGAGCTCCAGCAAAGCCAATCCGATCCCGAAGGTGGCAATTACCTCTGATAACACCAACCCCCGAATTCGCAGCAGAACAAATCGATACATCAGCGCTCCTGCAATGGCCGTTATGACAACCGCCAACACAACTGCAAAAAAATAAGGCAGTCCGATTGAATTTAAAAAGATCCAGCATACCAATGCACCCATAATATATAGGGCGCCGTAGGCAAAATTGGCGACCCCGCTGATCCCAAAGGTGAGGTTAAATCCCAGGGCCACCAAAACCAGTATGATACTGTTTACAAAGCCGTAGACTAGGGAATGGGCAAACATGGATAATAATAATTAAGCGTAAGTTTAAATCTTATGGGGTTGCAAAAAAAATGGATGCAACTCAGGGACACCGGCTTATATCAGTAATGGTTGTATAATTGCTACTCGCGAGACTATAGCTCAGAAAAACCCGCCCGCCTTACCTGAGATTGCCAAGGCGGGCGGGTTGCATAATTTGCTACTACGTTGATAAGAACATTCTTTTATTTTTTGACCCAGGGCGGCAGAACAATTGGACCATCCGCCAGGCTTGCGGGATAGACTATCTTTCTTTTACCGTCTTCAGTCCATTGAAAAAAGGCCCCAACCGCCGTTTGTGCTGGATCGGTGCCGTAAATAACCTGATGACCTGCATCAAACTTGATTCGGCCCATTACGCCCTGCTTGTCGGTTTTTTCGACTTCGGCGACAATGGCATCAGGATCCAGTGAACCGGCGCGTTCGATGGCTTCTTTGAGGATGTACACCGATTCATAAGCGGGTGCCGGACCATGGCCAGACTGAATTCCTTTTCCGTAGGCTTTTTTGTACTTATTGTAAAAGTTTTTGGACGGAGCGTATTTTGCTGCGGGGACGTTACCCAGCTCAAAAGTGGCATTCATCAATCCACCGATTTTGCCCTTAAAGGTCTTCCAGGCGACTTCACCGGCCATCGGTGATATAAACCCGGCGATTAGTCCCGGCACCTTGATGCTTTTCCACTGGTTGACAAGGACACCGCTTTCAGGATTATCAAAGCAGGCAAAAATTACACCGGCTTTCTTTGCTTTGGCTTTCATTAAGGCCGAGGAGTAATCGGAAAATCCGGTGGGAAATTGATCATGACCCACCACTTCATAACCTAAAGACGGGTAAACCTTTTTCGCCATAGCTCCGGCGGTACCCCGCGCCCAGGCGACATCCTGGTTCATGATGTAAACCTTGTCAAACCCAAACTCCTTTTTAAGCGTCGCCATCGTGCCGCCCAAAAGTTTGGCCCAGTAAATCACATTCATGGAAACCCTGAAAACATATTTATATTTTTCAGGATCTTTCTTTATTTTAGCCTCTGAGCCGGGACTCATCGCGATAGTACCCAGCATGGGCATCTTGTACTTGGCAAAAATGTCCATGCCTGCCAGCAAGGCCTCAGAGCGGAAAGGCCCAACCACAATGGCTGTCGGCTTTTTCTCCAAGATTAGCTTTTCAATTCCTAATAAGGCTTCCGGAACCGGTACACCGGCTGCGGCATCACGCAGGTCGGCAGCGACGACCTTGAATGGTCTTTTGGTGCCACCGACATTAACGCCGCCTTTGGCATTAATTTCACTGACCGCCAATTGAACCGCTTTATGGGATTCTTTGCCTTCCAGAAAACCCAGGGAAGTGGGAACGCCGATAACAACCGGTTCAGCCGCGAATACAGCGGGAACGGATATCGCCCAGACAAATACACTTACCAGCGCGAGACAGAGTAGGAATATTTTTCTATTCATTAGACGCCTCCTTTTTTGTCGGCTTCCTCCCGACTTGTTCGGAAGAAAACGGATTGACTCGTTTAGTTTGGAACGATGCTGCGGGTATCTGCTGCCGGGAGTAGTGGTGGCAGTGACCCTGCGCGGTTGATGGATAAGAAACACCCTTGCAAAAAAACAAGTTAATGAATGAGAGTAGCTATGAAATAGCTACTGTGTGGTAGCTATATGAACCTTGTTCGGTTGTCAAGGAATTTGTTCATGGACTGGTAACGACCGCTGAACCCTATTCTATTTCTGATATCGGCGGGGCAGGTGGTAACTGGCAGTTAAGGTCTCATTGTCTGTTATGAAGGCCTGAACTTTTCGTTGGTTTACATTTTCGCCATTATAGTTGTTCTTACTGTTCATTATGGTGAACACTATTTTTCTGATTATTAAGTTCCAGTTCACCGGCTGAACTGGAAAATTCTATATTATTAAAAAATTAACTTGACAAAGTGGTTTCAAATGATAGGATAGCACACTCTAAACGTTCATTTAGATGAACAGTTTGGCCGGTAAATCCGCTTCCAAAGGCGCTGCATTGAAACTTCTGGTAGGACTCGATATCAAGGATAAATAATGGACCAGAAAATATTGACGATTGACCCTGAAAAATGTACGGGCTGCCGCAATTGTGAACTCGTTTGTTCGGTTATGCACAACGGGGTCAGCAATCCTTCCTTGGCCCGTATTCAGGTTGTCAAATGGGAAGATATCGGGATTTATATTCCCATGAGCTGCCAGCAGTGTGATGATGCGCCAT
This sequence comes from Desulfobacterales bacterium, assembly GCA_050122435.1. GTDB lineage: Bacteria > Desulfobacterota > Desulfobacteria > Desulfobacterales > JAHEIW01 > JAHEIW01. The sequence goes on along the minus strand of JASFIX010000067.1, from coordinate 5,877 downwards.
GCATGGCAGTGTGTCCTAAAGATGCCATATACCGCGATGAAGAATTTGAACGCATCCGGATTAACCACGAGCTGTGCATCGGCTGCAGGATGTGCGTCGCTGCCTGCCCCTTTGGCGCGGCAAAGTGGGATTCGAAACGCGGCCGTGTGTTCAAATGCAATCTGTGTCATGGCGATCCGCAATGCGTGCGCTTCTGCTACACCAAGGCAGTCGACTATCTGGAAACCAACAGGCTGAGCACCGATCGGTTGCGGCAGGCTGCCGCAAATGTTGCCAGAGCGGCACGGCGCTAAGCGCAAGCATTTACTTTAGTTACTTTTTGCAAATTGGAGGTCTTCATTGAAAATACAGGTAGAATCTCTCGGGTTGCCGACGTTGTCCAAGTTAATCGGCAAAAAGGTCGAACTGGAAATGGCTGACGGAACCCTGGCGGATTTGATAGAGCATATTGTAAACCGCAGCAGCGGGGAGGCGCGCAAAATATTACTGGACCACACCGGGGAACTGGATATGACGATCCAGGTGATGCTCAATGAAGAAGGATTTGTGCCAAGAAACGAGTTGGCCAGGCGAGCCCTCAAAGACGGCGATACGGTTAAGATTATGCTTTTGGTCGGCGGCGGCTAAATCTTCATTACATGAAGGCAAAGGGCAAAGCGCCGAGCGCATAGCGTAAAAGGGCGAAAATTGCCCGTTTCTTCAAGTTGAACGCTATGCCCTATGCTCCATGCGCTATGCTTTATTTTGCACATTTATAAATCAGAAAATTAAAATATTTTAGTTTCATAGCGGTGAAACTTCATGTCTTATTTTAGAGTAAATGAAAACTGCAATGGGTGTTTGGCCTGTGTGGAAAATTGTCCGGCGGCGGCATTGGATTTTGCTGATCAGAATAACGGACGGACCCTTAAACACAATATGACCAGATGCGCCCGCTGCGGTCAATGCTGGCGGGTTTGCCCCCAGGAGGCCATCGAGTTTCAGCATCTATTAGTGGGCGAATGGGATGAAGTCATTACGCTTGACTTGATCCATTGTCGGGTTTGCGGCGAGCCGCTGTATTCAACTGCTTATCTTCAAAAAATAGAAAGCGAACTGGATTCAGCCGGTGAAGCATTGTGTCCGAAGCATCGACAGAGTGATGCAGCTGCAAAACTGTTGCATTCAAAATCGGGGAAAACTGGGCTGCAACCGGGGGCGAAATGATCGTCGGAGATCTAAAACCGCTGGAAGAAATTGTTGCTGCTGTTAAAGACTTTAAGCAGGTGCTCGTTTTGGGATGCGGAAGCTGTGTGACAGTTTGCCTTTCGGGCGGCGAAAAAGAAGCGGAGCAACTCAGCCGTGATCTATCTCAAATGAGGCACTACCAGGGCTCCGCACCTAAATATGTGGTCGGCTCAATTCTCAGACAGTGTGAAAGGGACCTGGTAAAAGAATACCAGGAAATACCCCCTGGAACCGATGCCGTGCTGTCACTGGCCTGCGGTGCCGGTGTTCAAACCCTGGCGGATCAGTTTGAGCCGTTGCCGGTGATTCCGGCCCTGAATACAACTTTTCTGGGGGCCTCGGATAAACCCGGGACATGGACCGAAAAATGCAAAGGCTGCGGAGACTGTATTCTGATCCATACCGGCGGTATCTGTCCGATTGCGCGCTGTGCCAAGAGCCTTTTCAACGGTCCCTGCGGCGGCTCCAGGGGGGGCTATTGTGAAGTCGGCCAGGGGACTCCCTGTGCATGGACCCAGATTGTTGCCCGGCTCAAGAAAATGGATAAATTGCACTGTTACGAGGAAATTCGCACAACCAAAAATTGGAAACCGGGTGGTTCATCCGGGGTCCGAAAGCGGGTGCGAATCGGTCTGGCTGAGGGGCCAAATATAGGTTCAAAGGTTCAACCTTGAAAGGTTTAGGGGTTAGACCTTAGAACCAGTTGCAGATATTAAAGACCTTTAACCTGTCAAAGCCGGACCTTGAACCCTGAACCTTTAAACCTTTGAACCTTTGATTATGGAAATAAACGAAATTGAAATACTCTCGGTCGGAGTCGATGTCGGCAGTTCAACGAGCCATCTGGTTTTTTCCAATCTGTTTCTGAAAAAGGATGAGCGCTCGGAAACACGACGCTTCAAAATCCAGGAAAGAAATATCGTTTATGAGGGCAGAGTCATTAATACGCCTTTATTGGATGATCGTACCATTGATATCGATCGATTAACTGAATTTTTTAAAGCAGAATACAAAAGGGCCGGAATTGAGCCTGACGACATTCAGACCGGAGCGGTTATCGTCACCGGCGAGTCAGCCAGAAAACAAAACGCAAAACAAATCGTAGAAGCGCTTTCGAATGATACCGGAAAATTTGTGGCCGCCACAGCCGGTCCCAATTTCGAGAGCTTGATCGCCGCAATGGGTTCCGGTGCAGCTTCTCGATCAAAGAAATATGACAAGACCATATTATCCTGTGACATTGGTGGTGGAACCTCCAACATCGCCGTGTCGCAAAACGGCGAGGTCCTGTCGACAAGCTGTATCTCTGTTGGAGGTCGGCTGTTGGGGATCGATCCCCATGGGAAAATCTGGCGGATGGATGAGCCGGCCGAGAAGGTGATGCAGCATCTCGGGTTGAATTATAAAACAGGAGATCGAATCCTACAGGAAGATATTGAAAAAACAGCAAAAAAATTTGTTGAAATTCTATTTGAAGTCATCACAGGGCCGGCTAAATCCCCCTTGGCCCGACAGCTAATGTTGACCGACGATTTGCAATTTCCCAGCCGTATTGATGAATATTCATTTTCCGGGGGAGTGGCGGAGTTGATGTATGGGGGAGCGAACCATTTTGAGGATATCGGGCAAATTCTGGCCAACCATATTAATACCCTGACACCTGCCTTAACAGCAGCGGTCGTGGAACCCGCCAATAAAATCAGGGCCACGGTCATTGGCGCCGGCGCCTATTCGCTATCGATTTCCGGTTCTTCGTGTTTTATGGATGATCAAATTACCTTTCCCATCAGAAATGTACCGGTCATTCGGGTGGACGTCGATCGGTCAAAATTGAGTTTTGACCATATTCTGGAGCAGATCAACATCTCTTATCAACGATTTGATTTAAAAGAAGGTGAGGAGATTGTCGCCTTATATTTCAAAGACCCGGTAAGGGCGTCTTATCCCCAACTGGAATTATTCGCCAAATCAATTGAAACGGCGCTGGCCGACTCAATTAAGAATAAAATGCCGATTATTTTGATCTTTGAAACCGATATTGCCTGCGGTGCGGGCAACGTCATTCGTCGTGAAACGGACCTGAAAACCAATTTGCTGACACTCGACGAGTTGAGACTGAAAGAAGGCGACTGGATTGATATTGGCGAACCGCTGGTCGCCGGGCAGGTCTTTCCGGTTACAGTAAAGTCACTTGTTTTTCACTAAATTTGAATCGCTCAATTTAGGTAGAAATAAGAGGGCTTCAGGTTGGGTTGCTGTGGTTACTAAGCTGTTGTTGAATCCTTCTACTGATGATTCCGGCAGCCTGATGCGTTTCCCCGGTAAGTGTTTTCATCTTTTTGTCATCCAGACTGGCCTTGAACCCGACCGTCCAAATGGCTGACCGTAACTGCCCCAGCCCCATCAGCGGCGATGCCACTGCCCGGACGCCCGGAATGTATTCCTCATCGTCAACGGCAAACCCAATTTTCTTTACCTGCGTTAATTCCTTGAAATAGGCCGCGGTATCGACGATCGAGTTGTCCGTAAAGCGCGGCAGCCCTTTTGATTTGACGATTTTTCGGGCCTGCTCCTCATCCATGGATGCCAGAAAAACCTTGCCCACGGCTCCGGCCAGCATGGGTATGGTGGTGCCAACCGGGGCCGTAATTTTAAGATCCTGCCTGGACTCGACAATATCCAGAATGGACACGTGATCCCAGTTCAGGATGCCCAGAAAAACCGATGTCTGGGTTTTTTCCATCAGTGCTTCCATGACCGGTCGCGCTGAAGTTTTCAGATCAATCTGGGTATAGGCCGAGCGGCCGATTTCGAGCAGGGTGAAGCCCAGTTTATACTTTTTTGTCAAGGGGTTCCTCATGACGGCTCCCAGCTCTTCCAGGGCTGATGTCATGCCATGGACCGTACTTTTGGCGATCTTGAGGTTCTTTGCCAGCCCGCTTACCCCCAGGCCATCAGGGGATGAAGAAATAGCACTAAGGATGGCAAAAGCCTTTTTTACGGACGGTGCGCTATATCGTTTCATAGGTTTCGCTCGCTTTAATTCAACGACTTCGATATTATACAATGTTTGAGGTGCGGCATCAGTTTTTACCTCAACCATGGAATAGGGGCGAAGCCCCGCCAGGTGTCTTTAAGAATACAATCGGATATTCTTATTTGTCAATAAAAAATGTTCATCTCAATGAACGATATATTCACAAATCCCATTTCCGCGGTCCTCCTGATCTCGGATTTTGATCCGTTGCCGATACGGTCATTGAGAATCACAACATAAAAAAACTATGGGAAATATGTTTATTTGCACTTGAACAAAAAGGAGAGCTGTGGTATCAATTTCAATAAATCCAATTGTTCATAATAATGAACACAAGTACAAAGGAGAGTAAAATGGCGACCAAAAAAAAAGGCCTCTCAACAGCCGAAAATCTACGCAAGACCAGGACCTACGGTAAGTTCAGATGCCATAATCCCAGTTGTATGGAAAGGATCCAACCGGAAAAGGGGGACAAGACCACCAAATGTCCGACATGTGGAATGGAATACCGGGTACACTGGGTCAATGCCAATCTGCCACGTATTCGAGGTCCGGTCTGGGAGACCAACAAGAAACTGGCAGAAGCAAAATTAAAAGAAAAGGGGGTAATCTAATATGGCGTTAAACAGAAAGATTGCATACATTGATCTCACAACCGGTGATGTTGAGACCAAACCGATCCCGCTTGAGATTCGAAAGAAGTTTTTGGGTGGTCGGGGATTGGACGCCTATCTGCTTTACAACCATTGCAAAAAAGGATGTGACCCGCTTGGTCCTGACAATCCTCTTTTGATCAGCGGTGGTATTTTAACAGCGACATGTGCCTCTGCCTCTGCCAGAGCGCATATTATGGCGAAATCACCTTTGACCGGAATGCTGGGCAGCACAAACATGGGAGGCTTCTTCGCACCCGAGCTGGCCTGGGCGGGCTTTCACCACCTGGTGATCAAGGGTAAAGCCAAACATCCTGTTTATCTTTATATACACAACGGCGAGATTGAGATTCGAGACGCCCGGGGCATATGGGGCAAGTCTGTGACCGATTCCCAGTGGGCTATTCGGGAAGAACTGGCGGATGAGGAAGTCAAAAGTTGCGTTTGCGGGCCGGCCGGAGAGAACCTGGTCAGGTTTGCCAACGTTATGACCGGGATCAAAAATTCCGGTGGACGCACAGGGATGGGATGCGTCATGGGCTCCAAGAATCTGAAAGGTGTGGCCGCCCGTGGAACCATGGATATCGAAATTGCCCACCCGACTGAAGCTCTGGAATACAACAAGCGCTTTATCGACCAGATCGTCAGCGCCAAAGTGAATCAAACCCAGGGGGCGCTGGGTACACCTTTTATCTGGGGCGCAACGAATTGCTGGGGTGGTGTCCGAACCCGGAATTTTCAATATAACCAGTGCGAATATTCAGACGATATCGAACCCGAGCGTATCGATGAAATTGCAACGGAGACCATGGGACCCTACCATATGACCGGATGCTTCGGCTGTCAGGTGCATTGTCGGGCTCAATATAAAATTCCGGACGGCCCCTTTGCGGGAAGATACGATGAAGGGCCGGAATACACTTCTTTGGGCACATTCGGAGCCGAAACCGATACGCCGCG
>JASFIX010000066.1:0-11371 GCA_050122435.1 Desulfobacterales bacterium | reverse complement strand
ATTTGCCGGGGATTGAGCACCCAATATCCGGGTCCGGGACTCCTGCAAATTAAGCAGGAGATGATGTTTCAGAATCCAACCTACACGGATACACAGATCACGGTTACACTTAAAGTCACTGATTTCCAGCCCGCCAGGCAACTGGTAAATATGAGTACCGTTATCGGTCTACCGGACGGCAAACTGGCCTGCGATGGAAGCACCCAGATCCATCTACCGGGATGGAAAGGAGGATTTCCGGGAATTGATGAAAGCATGGCAGCTGCCGGAGACTCCAAAGCGCGATCGTTGAAACGTCTCGAGATCGGCCAAATCGCTGCTGCAAAAAGGACCTTTAGCGGCGAGGATTTAGCTGAATATGTCGCCTTAACCAAGGACACGAGCCCGTTGTTTAGCGATGCGGAATACGCACGCCACTTAGGATTTAAAGACCGCATTATCCCCGGACCGTTGCTCAGCGGAATATTTTCCGATTTGCTCGGAACAAAATTGCCCGGTCGGGGAACCAATTGGTTAAAGCAAAAATTGCACTTTCCGGCGCCGGCTTACGTTGGTGATGAAATTAGCGCAACAGTGGAAATCATTCGCTTAAGACCGCAGAAAGACCTCGTGAATTTAATGGGTACGTGTGCAAACTCAAACGGTGAATTGGTTTGCCAGGCACAATCCCTGGTGTTCGTTAGAGATTTGGAGGAATAGAGCTTATGAAGGTCATTGGAATCGCAGGAAGCTTACGCGCCAGAAGCAACACATTGCACTATGTCAAGACGGGCTTAAAGGTGCTTAAGGAAGAGGGTATTCAGACCGAACTGATTTCGCTCAGAGGAAAAGAGATCAAGCCTTGTACCGGTTGCTATGATTGCGTTAAGAAAAAAAAGGGTGTTTGCACCATCAAAGGGGACGATTTCAACGAAATTTTTGCCAAAATGCGGGAGACTGAAGGGTTGATTCTGGGTTCCCCGGTTTACCTGAGTTCGGTCGTACCCCAGATGATGGCCTTGCTTGCCCGGGCCACCTTCGTGGCCTATTGGAGTGATAAATTTTTCGCCGGCAAAGTAGGAGGACCGATCACTGTTGCCCGCAGAGCCGGCCACAACGTGGCGTTCTCGCAACTTTTACTGTGGTTTTTCTTTAATGGTCTGATCGTTCCCGGTTCCACCTACTGGAACGTCGGAATGGCTGGTGCCGGCGGCGCCCGCGACGCGGCTGATGATACCGAGGGGCTTCAAACCGTTATCAATTTTGCCCACAATATGGCTGGATTGATGAAAAAACTGTTTACCTAATTTCGAAACACGAAGGGAGTTACCGTGCAGGGAATCGGCTTCTGGCTCACAAAAAGGGCGTTTCTGGGCGGAGACAAGGAAGCCTTAGTAGATAGCGACCGGCGCCTGACCTATTGCGAGCTGAACCAACGGGTGAACCGGTTAGCGAGATCGCTTCAGGCACTGGGTCTTGCGCAAGGCGATCGCTGCGCCCTATTGGCTTATAATTGCCTGGAGTATGTCGAAGTGATTTTTGCCACGGCTAAGCTGGGTGTCATACTGGTTCCCTTGAACTGGCGGCTTTCACCAGCAGAATTGGCGTTCAATTTTTCTGACAGTGGCAGCGATACCCTGATTTTTGATTCTGAATTCGCCGAGGTCGTGGCGCAATTAAAAGAAAAGACGACCATCAAGCGGATGGTGGTGCTGGGCAACCAGACCTTTCCAAAGGCCGATGCATATGAGGACCTTTTGGCTCGGCAGTCGGACGATGAACCCAAAGTCGATCAACCGGTCGGGTTAGACACCGCCCACATTATCATGTACACCGCCGGGACCACCGGTCGACCCAAAGGTGCCGTTCTCAGCCAGGGGGCCGGCTTCTGGAACGCCACCAACCTTACGCTGGACATGAACTTCACCCCAAATGATCGAAACCTTTCGGTACTGCCGATGTTTCACATCGGAGGCATTGGCCTTTTCACCCTGCCCGTGCTTTACATGGGGGGTACGGTTGTCATCCAGCGCACCTTTGATCCGGCCGAAACGTTGCGCCTGCTCAAAAAGGAAAAAATTACGCTCTTTTTTGGGGTAGCGGCTGTCTTTCTGTTCTTAATCCAGCATTCCGATTTCAACGCCGAGGCTTTTGCAAAGGTGCGTGTGGTTATGAGCGGCGGCGCACCGCTTCCCGAAAGTTTGGTCAGGCAATACCACGAAGCCGGAATTGTGCTTCAACAAGGCTTCGGCATGAGCGAAGCCGCGCCGAGCATCTCGACGTTAAGCAAGGATCTGGCTCTAAAAAAAGCCGGTTCCATCGGCCGAGCCTTATTTCATGTCGAAGCCAGAGTGGTGGACGGCGACATGAACGACCTGCCGGTCGGTGTTGAGGGAGAATTGGTCATCCGCGGCCCCAACCTGATGCAAGGTTATTGGAACCGGCCCGAAGCCACAAATGAGGCCTTTGAAGGCGGTTGGTTTCATACGGGTGATATTGCTCGGATGGACGAGGACGGCGACCTCTATATCGTAGATCGCAAGAAGGATATGTTTATTTCCGGTGGCGAGAATGTTTATCCAGCCGAAGTCGAAAATGCGATCTTTGAGCTGCCTCAGGTTTCAGAGACAGCGGTTATCGGAATCAAAGATGAGAAGTGGGGTGAAGTCGGGCTGGCGGTTGTGTCCCTCAAGCCTGAAGAACAAATAAGCGGGGAAGACATCATTGCTTTTTTAAAAAAGCGTTTGGCGAAATACAAAGTACCCAAACAGGTCATTTTTATCGACCAGCTTCCGCGTAACGCTGCCGGCAAGGTTCTGAAAAACATCCTGAGGGAGGAGTATTCTTAAGGATTAAATTGAACTTTTCCGCGTCAAATAACCATGTCTGTCATAACCAGAAAGGAGGTTTAAAATGATCGGAAGAAAGAACCATTATGTACTTATATTGGGATTGCTGATTGTGGCATTATTGGCATCTCAGGCAATGTCGGCTGATCCGATTAAAATTGCTCAGATCGTCGGTGTGACCGGCCCCTATGAAGCGTACACCAAACAATCAACAGATGGATTCAAGATGGGATTGGAATACGCGACCGAAGGGACCAATATGGTCCTTGGACGCCCGATCCAGGTTATCCTCAAGGACACCCAGCTCAAACCCGACAGAGGAAAGCAACTTTTGACAGAAGCCTATAAAGACGACAAAGTCGATCTTGCGGTCGGTCCTGTTTCTTCGGCGGTGGGTTTGGCAATGCTACCGGTGGCCAAAGAATTTAAAAAAGTCCTGATTGTGGAACCGGCTGTAGCAGATTCCATTACCGGCAAGGCTTGGAATCGCTACATCTTCCGTACCGGCCGGAATTCGTCCCAGGATGCCGTCAGTAATGCTGTGGCCCTGGCGAAGTCAGGGGTCGTGATTGCCACATTGGCTCAAGATTATGCCTTTGGCCGTGATGGCGTCGCGGCATACAAAGAAGCCGCTGAAGCCAAAGGCGCCAAAATTATCCATGAGGAATACGTACCGATCAAAACAGCAGATTTTACCGCTCCGGCCCAGCGGATCATCAAGGCCATGAAGGATGCCAAAGGCGACAAGTATTTGTTTGTGATCTGGGCTGGCAAGGGTAATCCGCTTGGGAAACTGCACCAAATGAAGCTGCAAGACAAATACGGCATTAAGCTGACCTCCGGTGGAAACATCCTGGCGGCCTTAAAACTCTATAAGCCTCTGGTAGGTATGGAGGGTGCAACGTATTACTATTATGAGAACCCCAAAAATGCGATCAACGACTGGCTGGTCAAGGAGCATTTCAAACGCTTCAATGCGCCGCCTGACTTTTTTACCTGTGGGGGCATGAGCGCCGCTTTATCTGTTGTGACAGCCTTAAAGAAAGCCGGATCAACCGATACCGAAAAACTGATCGCTGCCATGGAAGGGATGCATTTTCAAACACCCAAGGGAGAGATGGTTTTCCGCAAAGAAGATCACCAGGCACTGCAATCCATGTTCCACTTCAAAATCGCCGCCAAACCGGATGTCGAATGGGGTATACCGGAATTGGTGCGTGAATTGACATGGAAAGACATGGATATCCCCATTCGTAATAAATAATCGGGATTTTGCATGAGGGTCCCTCTTTTGGAAGGACCCTCATGAAATCCTCCCCATATGGGTCTTATGGAATTCGCTTCTAGCGAATCGATCGGAAGGGAGTCAGCTATGAATGCGGCGCCGGTTCTTGAAACCAAAGACCTGTCGATTCAATTCGGTGGCAATATCGCTGTAAATAGAGTCAATTTGCAGGTGGAGCCACATTGCTTAAAATCGATCATCGGTCCCAACGGGGCGGGCAAAACCACCCTCTTTAACCTTATTTCCGGACAGTACAAACCCACATCCGGCAAGGTCGTTTTCAATGGGCAGGACATCACCGGCCTTGATCCGGCCGGCCGGACACAGCTGGGCATCGGTCGCTCGTTTCAGCTAACCAATATATTCTCCAATCTGAGTGTTTTGGAAAACGTGCGTCTGGCTTTGCAATCCAAGACCAATGTCGGAATGGTTTTCTGGCGCCATTGGCGGTCCTATGACCAATTGGAAGACAGGGCTTATGCGCTCTTGAAGCAGGTATTACTGGATGATCGTTGGGCCGAGGAAGCCAGTAATCTGACCCATGGGGAACAGCGTAAATTAGAAATTGCCATTCTATTAGGGTTGGATCCGGAGTTATTGTTGCTCGATGAACCCACCGCCGGGATGAGCATCGAGGAGGTTCCGGCCATTTTAGAAATTATTCGGGAAATTAAAGCCACCCGCACACGAACCATTTTATTGGTCGAACATAAATTTGATATGATTCTGGCGCTCTCCGACTCCATTGCCGTACTCAAGGAGGGTCGCCTCATCTGTGACGATACGCCTGAAGCCGTATCCTGTAACGAAGAGGTCCTGTCGGCTTATCTGGGAGGAGGGGTTAAACATGACTGAACCCATTCTGGCGCTCAGGGACGTTCACACCTATATCGGGCAGCACCACATTTTACAGGGTGTTACCTTAGCGATCAAACCGGGCCGATCGACGGTCTTGCTGGGCCGCAATGGGGCCGGTAAATCGACGACGTTGCGGACGGTTATGGGTCTTACACCTGCTGCTTCAGGACAGATTTGGTTTGAAGGGGACAACATTGAGCAACACAAAGTTTATAAAATTGCGAGGAAGGGCGTAGGTTATGTCCCCGAGGACCAGGCCGTGCTCTATAATTTGAGCGTTGAGGAAAATTTCCGGCTGGCAATGTTTAGTGAAACCGAAGAAACATGGCAGCGTATGGAGACCATCTTTGAGCTATTTCCGGATCTTAAGAAATTTTGGCGCTCCAAAGCCGGTGTGCTGTCCGGCGGTCAGAAACAAATGCTGGCCATCGCCCTGGCGTTTGTGAATATCCACCGCATATTGCTCATCGATGAACCTTCTAAAGGCTTAGCTCCCATTATTGTCGATCAACTCGCAGAATCGCTGAACCATATCAAAGACGAGACCACCGTTATTCTGGTCGAACAGAATTTTCATCTGGCATGTCAGGTGGGTGTCGATTATTTCATTTTGGACGATGGTCATGTTGTCCATCAAGGTCTGGTAGAAGATCTCGTGGAAGACGAGGAACTCAAACAAAAATATTTGGGAATCGGATAGTAAACGGAGAAGATATGACGACGGAAACCTCATCATTCGCATTAACAGCGAAATCGGGTTTCAACGCGAAAAATTTGGCGATTTGGCTGGGATCGATCGGCATCTGGTTTCTACCGCTAATCTGGATCGATCCCTCCACTTATCTGGTGTTGACCGTGGCCGGAGTGGCAATGGGAATGCTTCTTTTTCTGGCCGCCTCCGGTCTGACCCTCATTTTCGGGCTGATGGATGTTCTCAACCTTGCCCATGGGGCATTCTTTGCCTGGGGTGCTTATGTCGGATTTTCGATCCTTAATCGGCTAAACGCCCTGGGTTGGGTGGAGACGGGCACCTTTACTCAGTGTCTGGTTAGTGTGCTGCTGGCATTGCTGGTGTCCCTGGTGGTTGGTGTCATCCTGGGCTTTTTAATGGAGCGGATCATTATCCGCAATGTTTACGGTGATCATCTCAAACAGATTCTGATTACCATGGGTGCATTGACGGTAATGGTGGAAATCCTCATCATTTTCTGGGGACCCAACGACGAGGTGGTTCTGGTTCCGGCGGCGTTTCAGGGCAGTTATGACGTATTTGATGTCATTATCAATAAATTCAGGGTATTTGCTATTTTTATCGGTGTGGCAATTTTTGTGGTCATGCAACTTGTTTTAAAAAGAACCAAACTCGGCATTATCGTCAGAGGCGGAGTTGAAAACCCGGATATTGTGCGTGCCATGGGCTACAACATCCATTCAATTTTCACAGGTGTGTTTACCGTCGGAGCGGCCTTGGCAGCCCTCGGAGGCACCATGTGGGGAATTTTTAAGGAACAGATATATCCCGGAATGGGCCAGGAAAATCTCATTTTCGCTTTGATTATCGTTATCATCGGCGGCTTTGGTTCGGTTACCGGAAGCTTTTTGGGTGCGATTATGGTCGGTTTAGCATTTAATTACGTGGCGTTTTTGATTCCCAAGCTGGCTTTGGGTGTGAATATCTTAATTATGGCTATTATCCTGCTGATTCGACCGGCAGGCCTGATGGGCCAGGAATAGATGGGCAATAAAATGACACAGGAATTGACTCCGGTTCAACAAGAGAGACGGCAGGAACAACAGACCCGTTACACCCAGCCGGCATTTTTAATGCAACTGGGGTTTGTTGGGGTTTTAGCGCTAACACCGTTTTTGATACCCTCTTTTCGGGTGATGGATGTTGTGGCCAAGATTATGATTTTTACAGTGGTGGTGGCTTCATACGACCTGCTGTTGGGTTACACCGGCATCTTTTCGTTGGCCCATGGTATGTTTTTCGGTATTGGTGCTTACTCCGTCGGGCTGATTATTCATCATTCCGGAGCCCCCCACTGGTACCATCTCATTTTAGCCATACTCGTTGCAGTCGGCTTAAGTGTCGCTTTATCATTGGTGATTACATTCTTCTCCCTGCGGGTGAAGGCGATTTTCTTTGCAATGATGACACTGGCATTGGCTGAGTTCGCCGATATCCTGGCCATTACCTGGTACGATCTTACGCTGGCTGAGGATGGTGTTTCCTTTTCATTGCCAGGAATCTTTAACGTCAATTGGTCAACCGGGAAATTTTTAGCCGCAGATATTAACGGCCGCCTAATGACCTACTATCTTATCCTTATCATTGCGGTATTGCTGTTCGTCGGCATTTTACGCTTTGTGCGATCTCCGGTGGGCCGTGTGCTTAAATCCATCCGTGATAATGAGCAGCGATCGGTTGCGTTAGGTTATAAAACCCTGCGTTACCAGGTTTTATCCACTGTATTCAGTTCGGCCATCGCTTCTTTCGCCGGCATCCTTTTTGCGATGTGGCTGCGATTTGTTAATCCAACCTCGGTCTTAAGCATTAATCCACTGATGCTGTCTATCCTACTCATGCTCATCATTGGAGGTATGGGCACCTTGTACGGCGCGATCATCGGTGCCGCTTTTATTATGATCATCGAAACCTGGTTGCCCGAGTTGCAGAAACTGGGTGTGGCGCTCTTTCCGAATTTAGAGTTTGCTCAGCGCCTCGTGGGTCGCTGGGAACTTTACTTTGGTATTCTTTTTATTCTGGTGGTGTTTTTTTTCCCCAAGGGATTCGTTGGCACCGCACGCAACATTCTTGCACAGCGCAAGATGGTATCATCAGAAAGTAAATAGTCATGCCGCATGCCAAATCTTCTGCCGGTATTTTGAGTTTGGCTACCTATGTACCGCGTGCCTATCATGATGCTGACTATATCGCCTCTTGTTGTGAGACACCGGCCGAAATTATAAGAACCAAATTGGGTTGGTATCAGAAAAATATTCCGGGACCCGGTGACGGCACTGTGGCGATGGGCATTAAAGCTGCCCGTAAAGCGCTTTACTACTCAAAACTCGATCCTTCAGATATTGACCTGGTGATCTGGAGTGGGGAAGAGATTAAGGAATATCGCAGCTGGCCGGCGGGGCCTAAAGTCCAAAAAGAATTGGGTCTGAAAAAGGCCTGGTCTTTTGACATGCAACAGCGCTGCGGCACCACTTTGGTGGCCATGAAATTGGCCCGCGATATGATTCGATCGGATGATCGCATCAATACGATTTTGATTGCCTCCGGATATCGAAACTCAGATCTCATTCATTATCCCAATCCCCGTGTGCGTTGGATGTATTATTTGGCAGCCGGAGGGGCTGCCTGTATCGTTCAGCGCAACTGCCCTTGCAACCGGATTTTGGAAAGCCACTTTATCAGTGACGGCACCTTTGCCTGGGATGTCTATGTCCCCCAGGGCGGATCTGCTGAGCCCATGACATCGGAGGGTTTAAGAGAAGGCAAACAATATTTAGATGTCATGGATCCAGAGGGAATGAAAGCCCGTTTAGATAAACTGAGCCTACGCAATTGGCTCGCCTGCATTGATAAAGCACTGGCAAAAAGCGGCTATCGCCGAGAAGATGTAGACTATTTGGCCACGCTTTTGGTGAAGCGCAGCGCCCACGACTACTTGATGGAGCAATTGGGTCTCCATCCCGAGCAAACTCGCTATCTGGGCGAGTTTGGCCATCACGGCCAGAATGATCAGATCCTATCTATTGAACTGGCGATTGAAGAGGGGCGGCTCAAAGATGGTGATCTGGTTCTGATGATTTCTGCCGGAATCGGTTACGCCTGGGATGCATTAATGCTGCGCTGGGGTGATGCAGAAAGGAGAAAGAAGTCATGATGTATGGCGACTGGATCGGCCGCTGGGGACGTGCCTATCCGGAAAAAGAAGCTTTGGTGGATGCCATTCATAACCAGCGTTACACCTATGTTCAATTGGCCGATGATATCCATTGTTTGGCCCATTTCCTGAACGATAGACTCAATATTCGTCGCGGAGACCGGGTTGCTTGTCTTGCCTTAAATCGAGCTGAGATTATCAAACTGTTTTTTGCACTCAGTCGTCTGGGGGCGATTCTGGTACCGCTAAACTTTCGACTGGCTTCAGCGGAGTTTACTTATTATTTGGAGGACGCCACGCCCAAAGCCATTTTCTTCGATAAGGCTCATCAAAACAGGGTGAGCGATTTCAAGGCCAAAGGCATTCTGAACGATTATATTTGTTTCGATGACGATGAAAGTGTCGGTTTGGCCCTGCCGAAGATATGGCCGACGCTGAAGCCGGTTCCGCCCCCTGAGGAGGAGCTTGGCCCTGATGATCCCCAGCTTATCATTTACACTTCCGGCACGTCGGGCGATCCCAAGGCCGTTATTTTAACCCACGGAATGATCACCTGGAATGCGATCAACACCAATCTGGGATGGGATTTGCGTTCGGATGACAAAACGATACTCCATGCGGCCATGTTTTATACAGCGGGTTGGAATGTGTTTACCTTACCCCTTTTTCAATGTCGGGGGGTTAATATTCTGATTCAAAGTTTCGACCCTGATTTGATTCTTGATCTGATTGCACGTGAGGGAGTAACGGTCTTTTTTGGTGTTCCCACCATGTTTCAAATGCTAATCGAGTCCGCAAAATTTGCGTCCACCGATTTTTCAACGGTTCGTTTCATGGTTTCGGGCGGCGCCCCGCTCGGTCACGATATTATCGAAACGTTCAAAACTCAGAAGTCGATTCGTATATGGGAAGGTTATGGTTTGACCGAAGTTGGCCCCAATAACTTCATGGCCAACGGTAAACCGGGAACCATCGGTCATCCCATGCCCTGTGTTGATGTAAAAATTGTCGATTCTGACGGTAATGAAGTGGACACGGGTACACAAGGAGAAATTCTTTTAAAAGGGCCTCATACCTGTGCCGGTTATTTGAACAAGCCGGATGCCTCGAAAAAAGCGTTTAGAGACGGCTGGTTCCGCACCGGAGATTTGGGCCAGGTGGATGCTGATGGGCACTATTCGATTGTTGGCCGGTTAAAAGACATGATCATATCGGGGGGGGCCAATATTTATCCGGCTGAAATTGAAAGGGTCATCGAGACCCATCCGGCCGTGGTTGGTGCTGCGGTGATCGGGGTACCGGATCCCAAATGGGGAGAGGTGGGCAAGGCCATTGTGGAGCTGAAAAGTGGCGCTTCCCTTTCGATTGAGGAACTGCAATCTTTTTTAAAAGAGCGACTCGGCAAGTTCAAAATACCCAAGTACCTGGCTGTGACCGAAAGCCTGCCTCGCACGCCGGCTTCGGAGAAAATTCAAAAATTTATTCTAAAAGAACGACACGGCAACGCTGATAATGCCTAAAATTGGGACGAAGAAAAACGAATGAATCTGGGAATTGTAAGTTACGGTCTTTATTTACCAAGCGGATTTGAAAACGCCGATGAGATAGCACAAAGGGCTGGACTGGAGCCGGAAGCGGTGCAGGCTTTGGGCATTGAGCGCAAGTTTCTACCATCCCCGGATGACCAGCCGGTTCCCATGGCTGTGAAAGCTGCCAAACATGCGTTCGAAAAGGCCAATGGCGTTGCTCCGCAAGATATCGATGTGGTGTTATGGACCGGAGAAGAGTACAAAGACTATATTGCCCAAACAGCTTCTATCCGCCTGCAGGAAGAAGTCGGTTGCCGCAATGCCTGGGCATTTGATTTAATTGGTCAGGGGGTAACCTCACTTGTCGGGTTGCGGATGGCGCGCGATTTGATGATCGGGGATGAGTCAGTAAGTACTGTCCTTTTGGCAGGCGGCACACGCAACGTTGACCTGATAGATTATACCAATCCCGACACCCATTTTCTTCTTGCTGCCTCCGCTTCAGGAGGTGCGTTTATTTTAAAAAGAGACCACCCGAACAATCATCTTCTAGAAACTGCTTTTTGCGTCGACGCTGAAATGGCCGATGCGGTATACGTGCCGGCTGGCGGCACGGAAATTCCGTTTAGCGAAGACAATTTAAGTTCTGAATTAATGTATTTTCAGGTCAACCAGCCTGAGAAATTAACCGAATACCTAAAAAGCAAATGGGCTTCGGCCTTGTGCGGCATCGCAAAAAAGGTTTTATCCGATAAACCACCCGACTATCTGGCGCTGCGGCACTTATCAACCCACGACCGGCAGCAGGTGTTGGACGAGCTAAATATCAATTCGGATCAATCGCATTCACTGGCCAAATGGGGCCATCATGGACCCAACGATATCATCATTTCTCTGGATCTGGCGCTTAAGGCCGGATCTATTCGTGAGGGGTCATTGGTGTTGATGGTTTCCGGAAGTATCGGGTTT
>JASFIX010000065.1:0-11376 GCA_050122435.1 Desulfobacterales bacterium | reverse complement strand
GGAAAAGGAAATTAAAAGCGTTGCCAACGTTGCCCGCACCGATGTCAGGGAATTCTTGCAACTGGCCGCTGAAATTAAAATCAAGCCGGAGGTACAGGAATTTGCACTAGAAGATGCCAATCGGGCTCTGGCCGAACTCAAAGAAAGAAAAATTCGGGGCGCGAAGGTACTAAAGATCAGTTAAGTCATGTTTTGCATTTGTTTATTTCTTTAATTATCTTATCTTGTATTTCATGGGAAACAGTTATTTTTAATATAGAATATCGAATAATGAATGCAGAATGTCCAATTAAGGTATTCTGTCATACTTGTATATTCGATATTAATTTAGTTTGGTAAATTATCTGTGCCGAAAATAATAATTTTGATATAGCCTGCGAGTCCGGGTTAGAGATTAAGGAGGAAGTATGTACAACAAAACGGTTATGGACCACTTTCGCAATCCGCGCAACGTTGGGGTGATCGAAGATGCCGATGGTGTCGGTGAAGTCGGCAATCCACTTTGCGGTGATATGATGACCATCTATCTGAAAATAAAAGATGAACATATATCGGATATAAAATTTCAGACCTTTGGCTGCGGTTCTGCGATTGCCGTATCGAGTATGATTACTGAAATCGCCAAGGGCAAAAGCCTGGTAGACGCCAAGCAACTCACCAATAAAGATGTCGCCGAGGCTTTGGAAGGATTGCCCAAAAACAAACTGCATTGCTCTAATTTAGGGGCGGACGCCCTTCAGTTGGCCATCCAGAATTATGAGGACAAATTGGCCGGGGTAACCCGTCCTGAACCCATCCGCAAAGAAAAGCATGAACATTCTCACGGTGAAAAATGCTATTGTCCTTATTGTGACATCGAAATCCAGGAGAACGTCACATTTTGTGATGCCTGTCAATCCAATCTCGAAGACGAACATTAAATCCACCGCGATCAACAAAGGTAGGTCATTATGAAGATTATCAATCTGGACCACATATCATCAAAACCGCTGTTGTCTGATGTCAAAACCGCAATGATTGAGGCCATTGAAAAGGATTATCACAACCCTGCCAGTCTGCATAAATCCGGTGAAGAAGCTGCCGCGGCGTTGCAAAAGGCACGTGAGGCGGTGGGGGGGCTGCTGAACTGTAACACCCCCAAAGAAATCGTTTTTACCTCCGGGGGGACCGAATCAGTCAATCATGCCATCAAAGGCGTGGCCATGGCCAACGAAGACAAAGGCAAACATATCATTACATCCAATATCGAGCACAATGCCGTTATTCGTAGCTTGCGTCGACTCAAGTCTTCAGGGTTTGCGGTAACCTCGCTGCCGGTTGATTCAGGCGGTCGCGTCAATCCGCAAGATGTTGCCGAGGCCATCACCAAAGATACCATCCTGGTCTCTATTATGCACAGCAACAACGAAACCGGCACCATTCAGCCCATTGAGGAAATCGCGAAAATTACCCGTGAAAAAAAAGTGATCTTCCATACGGATGCCGTTGATTCGGTCGGGGTGGTTCCATTGGATGTTAAAAAACTGGGAGTGGATCTGCTCAGTTTTGCTTCCAACACCTTTTACGGCCCCGTCGGTGTCGGGGGGTTGTTTATTCGCCGTGGAACCCGGATTTTCCCATTGCTGGAAGGGGGCGTTCAGGAACATAACAAGCGCGCCGGTGCCGAAAATCTTATCGGCATTATCGGAACCGGTAAGGCAGCGGAGCTTGCATTGCGGGACATGGACAAGCGGCTCACACACCTCAAGGCATTGAAATCCCAGCTGTTAACTGAATTGCCGAATTACATCGACGAATATATTGTCAATACCCATCCGGATGACAGTTTGCCCAATCTGCTGTCGATTTCAATCAAATATGTCGAAGGCGAAAGTGTCATGTTAATGCTGGATGACGATAACATTGCGGTATCGACACGCTCGGCCTGTGCGACCGGCTCTCTGCGGGCTTCACACGTGTTGCTGTCTTTAGGGCTCAGCCATGCCGACGCCCAGGGAACGCTGGTTCTCTCATTTGGCATCGAAAATACCAAGGAAGATATCATTACGTTTTTGAAAGCGCTTAAAAATGTGGTCGGCACCTTGCGCGATATTTCGCCGCTGTATCAAAAGAAATCCAGCCATAATTAGACGGGCGAGACGCTTATCCGACACCAATCAACAAGGTTTCAAAATACGATTCGATAACCTGGCGATGCGCTGCAAATTTGGTTTCGAGGATCTTTTTAAAATTTTCGTAATCCGCTTCGGAGAGCAGCTGATCGATTTCATGGGCTTTTTTGCCGATCTGCCGACAGTATTTGTCGGTGATGGTTTGAGGAGAAGTGCCTCTTTTGTGAGCCACCCGTTTGGTTGCTTCGGTTCGGGAGCAGCCGTTGACTTCGATCTCATACATGACTTCTAGGATTTGCGCCAGAGATTTGGGGATTCCTTGAATGGACACTGTCGGGATTTCGGGCACACGGCTTTTGGGGGAAGGAATAGGGCTAGTCTCAAACAGGATCCGATTTAAGACGGAATTGGGCGTATCAACAAACGGTTCGGCATGTTTTTGTAAATAACTCCAGATTTTTTCATCAATTTCAATCGTATGCATCTTCATTTGAAGCGCCTCCCATACATACTAGCCTTCTTGTTACTATTACACGAAAGATCCAAAGGGTTGTCAAGGGATATTTGCCTATTTTCCCTAGCGGGATCTAGTAACGGTAGCCGGTTATAATTAAAAAAGCAGTCCTATTTGAATACCGAATATAAAATTACGCTAAAGACGGGATCTACAACGCGGTTTTGGTGCTCTGCGGTCTAGTGCTAGTTTGAAATGAGACAACGACAGAATCATTTGCGGGAAAGGATTATTCTAAGGGACGGAAAATCTTACGTTTCGCAGGATACTTTTATGGTTTTATCCGCCAGAGCCTCAACGACGGGTCTGGTTTCGTCTATCGACTTAATTTTCAAATCGTGTTTTCCAATCGTAACGATATCATTTGGACTTAAATTTGCTTTTTGAATCGATATGTCGTTCACATAGGTACCATTTGTACTATTGAGATCCTCAACCCGATAAGAGCCCGATTGCTTGACTAATTTTGCATGGTTATTGGACACGGCCAAATTGTCAATTTGAATATCGTTGCTCGCTCCTCTTCCAATGGTAATTTCGCTTTTATCGGTATCAATATGTTTTAGAACCTTGTCTTTGAACCTCAACTCGATTTTCAACATGGTGCCAACCTCCCGATTTGTTATTCATCCAACCTTTGGTTATCTTAACATATTTTTCACTTCCCCGCATCACCTTTCCGTGACCTATCTGTAAAAGGAATCTAAGATTTTAGTTGGAGCCCCTTGTCGGCCGAAGGTCCTCGTGAAACGGGATTATCCCGTATGTCGGTTGAAGATAAAACCGAATCTTATTGAATCTTTAACGGGCTCAACCGGCCTAACCGGTAACGGGCTAACCTGATGACGTGGTCTCTTAAGTTCCTAAAATATTCATAGAACAAGACATGATAAAAGGATGGTAAACAATTTCATGCGTTTTCCATTTCCTGCCGGCACTTTATTATTTGTTTGATCAGTTGAGTGGCGGACTTATAACGCTTGCTCACGCCTTTGCGCAGCAGTTTGTCAATTATTTTCACGCAGCAGGCCGGCGTTTCGGGCGCAACCTCCGACAGCGGCGTGTAAGCGTTATGGGTAATGGCATACATCAACGCGTTAATGTTCTCGCCTTTGAAAGGTTTTTCAGCGCTAAACATTTCATATAAGACAACTCCCAGCGAAAAAAGATCGGAACGGCCGTCTACTTTTTTACCGGCCACCTGCTCCGGTGACATATAGTTCGGCGTTCCGAAAATAACGCCCGTTTGGGTTTTCGTCGATGAAGTCATGACACGGGCAATTCCAAAATCAGCGACCTTGATCTGATCATTTTCCAACAGGATGATGTTGGCCGGCTTGATATCGCGATGGACAACGCCCTGCTGGTGAGCGTATTCTAACGCCTCCGCCACAGCAGCCCCTAAACTGAGGACCCGATCCGGTGGCAGCAAGTTGCCTTTGCTACAGAATTCTGTAAGGTCTTTGCCTTTAAGCAGTTCCATGGCGATGTAAGCCATGTCATCGTCTTCACCGACATCGTAAATCGTAACGATATTCGGGTGTGAGAGTTTACCGGCGGCCTCGGCTTCCCTGAAAAACTGGTTTTTCACCTCATTTAGCTGCTGGGGTTCTACCTCGGCATAACTGAGGGTTTTGACGGCCACCTCACGATTAATACTCGGATCTTTGCCCAGATAAACGGTGCCCATAGCGCCGTGCCCCAGCTCTTTGATGATCTCATAACGGCCCAGAGTCGGTTTGGCGGCTGAGTCTGAAAAAAGCAAGGCCGCATCCTTTTTCTTCTGACCGGCAGACAGCACCAACGTATGCTCAATTTTTTCCAGATTCTTGATTCTGCGCTTAATGTCTTTAAAGGCCCCGGCTTTTAAAATATGGTTATACACGGCCAGGGCTTTGTTAAACATACGTTTTCGCTCGAAATCCAGTCCCAGATGATAGAGCAGCGCTTGGACGGATGTATCCTCGATCGGACATTTCATGAATCGCTCTAAAGCCATATCCAATAGACCCTGGCCCTGAAGCGACAATCCCAGAGACTTTTTTAATTCGACGCTTTCATCCTTCTTTTTATCGGATATTCGTTTGCGTTCGACCAGGGCCAGGCCGATTACGGCAAAAAGTATCGGCGTGATAATCCGCAGCCAGTATCCCTGCGTGATGAACAGCCCTAAAGCGACACCGATCCAGGTTGCCAGGAAAATGACGAAAATGAGCATGCCGATTCGTGGCTGTATCTTCGGGATGACCAACAGTAAAAAAAAGCCGAAATATAAGATAACCAGAATTTCCAACGTCGGAGACCAGGCAGGCCTTGAAATATGTTTGCGGTTTATGATGTTTTCAACGGCATTGGCGACAATTTCGATACCGCTTGAGTGACGCTGACCCGGGATTTTATAGGTGGGGGTGAATTCTTCGGCGGTTATCCCGAGCAGCACTATTTTATGCTGGAATGATTTTCCAGGAATTTTACCTTCAAGCACGTCTACAGCTGAAAACTTTTCAATGTTGGTCTCTCGGGCGTTGAAGTCGATCAACATCTGATGGTGTCCGACCGTTGGAATATGGATGTGGTTCAGATGCAGCCCGGTTGATACCGGACGGATGTCTTTGATACTGGCGCCGAAATATTTTATGGCGATCTGCAAAGCGATAGAGAGAAATTCCCTGTTTTGGAATCGGACAAATAAAGGAATGCTGCGGGTGATCATGTCTTGATCGACAATCAGGTTGGTATGCCCCAGCGCACCGGACTTTCCTGACAATTCGGCATATGGTTGTTGAACCTGCGAGGCCGTGATGGGTTTGCCAAGTTGCCTTCCGGATAAAAAGGCAGCGGCCTGTGCCGGCTGATTTTGCCCGTCAAATGGTTCGCCGACCTTGATCGCGTTCAATTTCAGCCAGTCTGAGAGGTCGGTTGGAATATGGCCGTTTACTTCGGCAAAGCTGAAGCGAAGGGGTAACACCACATTACGTGCCCTTCTGACAGCAGCAATTAAACGGTCGTCATGATTCAGCCGGGCCTGTGTTTCCGCCAGAAGCCGGTCTATTTTATTCAGCGTCTGCTTTTTGCCGATTGGAGGTTTTTGGTGAATGCGCTCTCTGAAGTTTTTTAATTCGGTTAGACCGTCATTTAACTCCCGGCTGCGATATAAAATGGAAACTCCCTGAATGCGGGCGCCGTTTTTTGAAAGGGTATTGATGATATCGGCAATATAGGAGCGGGGCCAGGGCCAATCCCCAATGCTTTTCAAGCTTTTATCATCGATGGCAACAATAATGACCGGGATGCCCGCTGCCCTGTGCCTCAAGGCTGCCATTCGGTCATAAGCCTTTTGCTCCAGGGACAGCAACGGCTTAAACCCAAAAAGCATTCCCGCCAGAATCGCAATCATCAGTAATAGACAAATCGAGCGGCTAGATTGTAATGCTTTTCTAAATACCATCGTCATTTATTAGAGCGCGTTAAGATTAAAAAAACCGAACCCTCTTTTAATACAAGACCGGCCGGTTTTCGTGGACACTGAAAACCCGGCCCCCCCTCCGGGCTATAGGCCTTACGGGCTGGAAGCCCTGCGGATCGGAAGCTGGGCCAGGGTCCTTTACTTTAAGCCGAATTCGATTTGCCAGGACGACGTGCCATCGTTCACGATGACCGTATCCTGGCGAATTTGATTTACCAGAAAGCCCTCGACGGATTCGCCCTCACGTACGATATGGCCATTGATGACCGCAAGGCGCTGTGAAGCATCCTTTGACCAGGCGATTGCTTGCAGATCTAATTTCGAATCGTCTAGGCGCCTGTAAGATCTTGCGACCCGTGAGGATGATTTTTTCGCGGGGGCAGCCGCCGCTGGCCGGGTTTTACTTTCTACGGGTTTTTCGGAAATCGCCTTCGGTGAGCGGGTAGTATTCGATTTAGCGGTACTTTTTATTTCCTGGGGCTGGATCTTTCTGGATGACGGAAGTATTTTACTTTTTTGGCTCTTTGGTGATACAGGCGTTCGGGGCAATTTGCGAGGCTGCCGATCAACCCCGGCCGGACGCGGCCCGGATCCGGCATCGGGCCGGACATTTTGGCGTTTCAAAGCGGGGTCTTTTTCTGGGACGACGCCCTTTGATTTATCAGACCCTGAATTTATTTTGGCCTGATAAACTGGACCTTTTGCCGAAGTTTTTTGCGGAAATATTTTGGCTGTCAGCCAGTGCTTTTGGCTGTAGGCCAGCCATCCGGCTGCGATCAGTATCACGATCAAAATAAGAGTCAAATACACCCTGCGATACAGCCAGATTTTATGAACACGGGTCTTTACCGTCTTTTTGGTATCGATTTTCGGCGGCCAGGCCTGTGGATCATCCGGCGATGGGGTGGTTTGATCAATTCGTTTTAACGCTTTTAAAATCGTACTCAAGCTACACAGCTCTCCAATTTTGATATTTTTTGAATGCGTATTCTAAGAGGCTATTTGATCTTGGACAGTTGAGGCATATCAAATGAATCTTTTTCTTTATACAGGATGATTTTGGTTAGCGGGCCAACATATCCATCTACCGGGATGCCGTATTTCGCTTGAATGGTTTCCACCGCGTGCTTTGTCAGGCCATCATATTTATCATCGATGGACACATTTTCGAATCCAAGATCCTGCAGCAGTAATTTTAGTGTGATGACAGAATCTTTGTAAGTTTGCGCGGGTATCGTTCCCCAGATGGAATGAAAATTTTTCCAGGGCAAGTAGGCCACTCCGGACCAGTAGAATTCGAGTTCTTCCAGGTCGGTGACAATCCTTCGGTTTTCATCTTTACCCAGCAGAATAATATTATCACCCTCTATTCGGCTTAAAGCAAGGTAGCCCGGGCTGGGACTTCCGGGCGGATAGAACTCAAGGATGGCCGGCAGGTTTAATCTTTTTAGAAACGCCATGTCGGTTTCGACCCGATGGATGAACATCCCACTCGATTTTGTAGAAAGCCGGAAGTAGGTTTGATCATCATCAATATCCTTGAGATAAGGTGCGAACTGCATGCCGGTATTCCAAAGCTTGGTGGTGTGCATTAAGGCGGGCTGGCGGGAACTGCGGCCATCCATAGTCATCAAATGTTCGGCCAAACTGATGGTTGCAAAGTTGTCCTCTGTCTGCGGTGCCATTGCCGCCACGGGCTGCTCAGCGACTTCTACTTGAGCAACGGAATCAGCGGTTTGCTTATCGATGGAATCTGTGCGGGAAACCGGAGGGGTTTCCGAACCCGCAGGAGTTTCAAATCTACTGGCGATTTTATCCATGATGGGCTGATACAGAATAATCCCCAGAAACACAATGCTCATAAAAGAAAGACCCATCAGCACCCATTTGCCGGTCGAAAGCCCGTAGTTTTTAACCCGTCCGCGGGTGGTAAGTTCCTTAATGGATTCTTTGGCGATGCGGGCCGTAATTTTGAATTGATTGAGAACAAATGCGGTTAAAAGTGCACGGTCACAGACAATATTAATGAGGCGGGGGATGCCCTTTGAATATTTATAGATTTGACGATAAGCCGATCGATCAAATTTTATGGCTGTTTTTTGAGCAGCGATGCCAATGCGATAATGAATATATTCTTTACATTCGGCCCATGTTAAGGGGCGTAGCTGATAACTGAGCGTAATCCTCTGTCCCACCTGCCGCAGCGCGTGGGAATTAAGAATTTCAGAAAGCTCCGGCTGCCCCACCAGTATAATCTGCAACAGTTTGTCCCGATTGGTCTCCAGATTGGACAGTAATCTCAGCTGTTCCAGAACATTGCGATTCAGGTTTTGAGCCTCATCGATCAACAGAATGATTTTTTTTCCGCTGACCTTCTTCTGCATCAGAAAGGCATTCAACCGATCAATCAGATCTTTTGTATCGTCACCTTCCGTATTGATGCCGAATTCTTCATTGATGGTTTTGAGCAGTTGTTTGGGGCCCAATTTGGGATTGAAGATATAGGCTGCTTCAATGGTGTCATTCAAACTTTCAAGAAAAGCCCTGCAAAGCGTGGTTTTACCGGTCCCGACTTCTCCGGTAATCTCGACAAAGCCATCGCCCTGTGAGATTGCATAATTTAGATGGGCCATGGCTTCCTCGTGGCTCTTGCTTAAATAAAAATAAGCCGGGTTGGGCACCAGTTTGAAGGGTTTTTCCTTAAATCCAAAAAACTTGTTATACATCTAAGACAGCCCTCAATTCATATGACATGGCGTGATCGGAGGCGCCAAAACTTATCAACCACTTTATTCGCTTGAATTAAGCCGGGTGCTCGTGATCGCGTAGTTTTTATCTAAAATGAGCGCTCGCTCAATCTAGATATTAGCGTGTTCCTTTAGAGGTATCAGATTGAAAACAATGATGAAACAAAGAAAATTATTCCTTTGCAAGTGGTTTGAAATCTTTTAAAATTTTCGCTGGTTTCTCAAAATATTTTAGTGGAAAAAGCGCCGATCGTCAACCAGCAGTCTGCTTTTTTCATTTGCAGCAACCCTGCAAGCTCTCAGAGCGGTTATTTGACCTCCTGAAAGGCCTGTTCTGCGCTTCTATTGGCATATTGTTCTAATATGCGATTCCGTTCCGCCGGGTCCTTTTGTGCCAGCTGGCCGCATCTTTCGTAAAATTTTTCCAGATTCCCTCCGCATTCAAACAAAATACTGCCAAATGCGGGTACCCAGTCGTGATACGTTGACACGCTGACGAGTTGCGCATTGTTCAACGGATAATTAAACCAGGCATCATATACCGCCATGCCGCTATGATTTGATTTCAAATCCCGGAACTCGGTATTCATTTGAGTGAATACAGCCGCCTTTTTTTTATGTTTTGCCGTCAACGGAAGGTCGCTTTCATACAGCGCTTCCAGCCTGTCGCGGTATTTTGAAACCAGGGTGGTGAATTTCTGGCGCCGTCGTTGTTTTCGCAGCCATTTTTGATAGCCCCCAGGATCTCCGGCCGAGGCCTGCCAGCGTCTGAGGCCCTCCTGTTCAACCGCGGTTGCAAAGCTTTCATTAAAAGCCGTATCGTCTTTGATATAAAGAATTCCATGGGCCAATTCATGAAATATCAGCGCAGCGGTGTCAGGCTCACTGAGAGAAACAAAGGTGCTTAAGACGGGGTCATCGAACCAGCCCAGTGTCGAGTAGGCGATCGCACCGCCGATAAACACATCATACCCTTCTTGTTTTAGGGAATCGCCGAAGCGGCGGGCGTCATCCTCGTCAAAATAGCCCCGATAGGCGACACAGCCAACGATGGGGAAACACCAGGTTTTTGGTGTCAGCGAAAATTGCGGTGCGGCAAATACATTCCAGACGACATAGGGGCGGTCAAGTGCCACATAACTTAAATAATGACCATTGACCGGCAGATGCAGTTCTTTTGTCGCAAAATCTCTAACGCTTTGAATAAATATAAGTTTATTGCGGAGTTTTGCCGGTGTTTCCGGATTATTGACAAGATCGGAAATCGGCTCCCTGTTCCGCATAATTTCCATCTGACCATTAATCGCCTGGTTATAATAGGGTAAAGAGCGGCACTGGAGGCAAGTCACCGTAATTAATAAAACCAAGAAGATTTTTTTGATACGCTTTGTCATCGAAAATTGACGGGTTTCATTGGTTGGATTCGTTCAATTGGTTTCGATTGGTTCTTTTTAACAAATAAAACGAATTAAACCAATACAACTAATAAAACAAATAAAACGAATCTAACAAGACCTGGGGGATTCTTTTAACGCTGAACTCGGAACCTTTGAACCTGAAACCTTCTTAGATGAGACTATAACAAAACTTTTCAAATATTTTGCGGTCAAATTTACCGGCTTCTACATCGCTCTTAATCAGCTTTAAGGTATCCAGCGGGCTTTTGGCTCGGCGGTAAGGCCGTTCTTCATTGGTTAAGGCTTCGTAACAATCGATGATGCCCAGCAATTGACCGACAAACGATATGTGCCGAACGCCTTTGGGGTAACCGCTGCCGTCCAGTTTTTCGTGGTGCTCGAGCGCTCCCCGCGCAATACTGCTGCCAATATCGCTTTTAATTTTAATGATATATTCTCCGATCTTGGGGTGGCGCTTCATTATTTTAAATTCTTTGTCGGTTAATTTTCGGGGAGCTTTGAGGATATTGTCAGGGATCTCGGTTTTGCCGACGTCATGCAGCAAGGCGCTCAAGCCCAGGCGCTTTGTTTCATGTAATGATAATTTCGAGTAGAAGCAAAAACCAAGCGTCAATGCCATCACGTTCACTGAATGGATAACGGTGCTGTAGTCTTTAAATGAAATCGAGGCGAACGTTTTTATAATTTCGGGGCTTTTCGAGTATCCGCTGACCAAAATATCAACGGTTTCCGGCAGCGCCCGCAAGGTGCCGCTGCGGGGTTCAGCCAGGGTTTCTTCCACCAGATTGCAGAGGGTTGATTTGACTGACACCGCGTTTCCCGTTTTGATACTTTGGGCGATATGCCGATTAAAACCATTTTGGAGCTCTTTTATGGCAGTCATCCGGTCATTTTGATGGATATAAAGCTCGGTCGGATGCCTCGCCTCCTTCATGCGCAAATCTGCCATCAATTTGCCCGGCGGCTTATATAAAACAAAAGAGCCGCCTTCGACATAATACAGCCCAACGTCTTTATAATAATTGATCTGGGAATTTCTGATGGGAATGTAATTTTTTTCCAGCAAAGCGCTATTTCACCTTTAGAGCATTCTATCATGCGGTGTGATTTAAAACCGGCG
>JASFIX010000064.1:0-11500 GCA_050122435.1 Desulfobacterales bacterium | reverse complement strand
AGGTCACGGTTTCTCCGTTTTGTACAGGATTGGCCGGATTTAAATGGGTGCGCTCCATAAAGGTTATCCGACCGGAATATTCCACCAGAACAATCGATGAGGAGCGTGTCCCATAATCCGGGCTGCTGATGAACAGCGGCGCCAAGAGCCGTTCCCATTCCAAACCCACACCGGTGTCCGGTAATTCCTTATCCGCCGGCAGCCTTCGGTCGGCAAGAATTTTCCAGATTTTTTCAATATCGATTTTTTCCCGGCCGCTTAACTGGCCTTGCAGCAGGTCTTTGCCTCTTTGAATCTTGGGCCAGGCGGTGTCTATCAGATGGTTGCTGATACCGTATAGCCCCGGTTGCAAATGGCGGACGCGGGATGCACGATTCGAATAGTAATAGAGTCCGGACGGGTCACCGGCGATCAAATTAAATCCGTTGTAGGCGATACGCTTTTTGCTGACGGCTTTAAGATAAGGTTCCGGAGACGAGTTTCCGATTAGAAAATCGCGAATGAGAATACCGCGTGAAGGCGCATTTTCCATGTGTGAGGCCGGCTCCCGGTAGTTGGTTACAGCCGCCAGGCGCCCGGATCGAGTGACTCCGAGCCAGGTGCCATTGCTCTTTAAATCCCGTCCGGCCAGTACATCGGGATGGTCTGGCCAGTACTCAAGGGAGGCGGTTGGGCGTTCATAAAATTCATCCCGATTGGCTGCCAGGATCAACTTGTAATCGGCGTGCAACTTGTATGAAAAAAGAATCAAACACATCTTATCTCCGTTGACCTTGACTTCTTTTCCGTGTTATGTACCTCTTTTCGCCTAATTTGAGCGTTTCAAATCTTAAGAGAGGATTATTTTTTATTATATTCAATGAATTCTATCAATTGATATTTTTAATTTTGAAACGTTTAATTTGGATCAGTATTTGTTAAGTACATTAAGGAGGTATTAGCATGAATGAAGTGGTCATTGTCAGCGGATCGAGAACGGCTATCGGAACATTTGGCGGCGGATTAAAAGATGTTCCTGTGACGGAATTAGGTTCCGTGGTCATGAAGGATGTCTTTAAACGGGCGGATTTAAAACCTGTTTCGAGTGCGGCCATGCAGGATGCCGCTCCTGAAAAGCTAAAAGATCAGGGTCTTATCGAGCTTGAAAGCAAATCATATGATTGGAGCGACGATGCTCAGCCGGTAACCGTCGACGAGGTCATTATGGGCAATGTGCTCCAGGCAGCCCAGGGCCAGAACCCGGCCCGCCAGGCCATGATCGGGGCCGGAATTCCCAAGGAAACGCCGGCATATACCATAAACAAGGTTTGTGGTTCGGGTCTGAAAGCGATCGCGCTGGGCGCTTCGGCGATCATGCTGGGGCAGGCGGAGGTAATTCTGGCCGGCGGGCAGGAAAATATGAGTCTGGCACCAATGGCATTGCCCAAGGCCCGCTGGGGTCACCGGATGGAGCTGACCGGCGTTGGTGATGTCCTGGATCTGATGGTTTTTGATGGACTGTGGGAAATCTTTTACGGATATCACATGGGCAACACAGCAGAAGCGATCGCTTCTTTATATGATATTGGCCGGCAGGAGCAAGATGAGCTGGGAGTTCTCAGTCACACCCGAGCGCGATCGGCGATTAAAGAAGGCCTTTTTGCCAAAGAAATCGCTCCGGTGATTATAAAAACCCGCAAGGGTGATATCGTTTTTGATGCCGATGAGCGTCCCATGGACACAAATATGGAAAAAATGGGCAAGTTAAGGCCGGCATTCAAAAAGGAAGGGACGGTTACAGCCGGAAACGCCTCCGGTATCAATGATGCTGCTGCTGCGGTTCTATTAATGAGTGCTGAAAAGGCCAAAGCGCTATCATTGGAACCGATCGTTAAAATCAAAGCATTTGCTTCCGGTGGCGTGGACCCTGCTTATATGGGACTGGGACCTGTCCCCGCTGTCAGAAAAGTCTTAAAGGCCGCCGGGATGACCCTTAATGATATCAACATGATAGAACTCAATGAGGCATTTGCTGCCCAGGCGATTGGATGTATGCGTGAACTGGGTATTGAAAACGATCTTCCCAATGAGCTGGGCAGCGGCATTTCATTAGGCCATCCCATTGGCTGCACCGGCGCCCGCCAGATGGTTACCGGTATGAACCACATGCAGCGCAACGGTTACAATACAGGGCTATTTACAATGTGTATCGGCGGCGGGATGGGAATGGCAATGATTGTCGAACGCTAAATCAAAAGTCACAGGTTACGAGGTTCTGGATCAAGCGGGTTCAGAGGTTTTTTACAGATGAAAGCTATAAAAGGCCAGATGATAGATCCGAGTGATTGCATTGTTTAGGCCCGCCAGAAACCTCCAACCTTTGAATCTTGAACGTCTAACCTTGAACCTTTTTTCATTTTTTTCTTTACTTTTTTTCTAATAATTGCTAATAGTTAGTTGAATTTTGAGTTCTCAATCCCTTTGAAAATATTGGGTTTTTTTGTTCCAAAAAGCCATCGGTGTGGAGCGGTGCTTTCTCCAAAGGCTTTTTAGTTAAAAAGGAGGTTCAACACGAATGGACATCAGCCGAAAGTTAGGAATTTTGGTTTTTTGTGCTGTACCGGCAATCATTGGTGGCGGTATTGTTTATGCCATATTTGACGGCTGGACCCCTGTTTTTATTTATGAAACCCTTCTCATTTTTGTAGCCGGAGGGTTTGTCGCCAGATAAACTGCCTGTCCAAAAATCTTACAAGAGCCCTTTCTTGAGTATCATTATTGCAATGGCCAGCCGAGTGATACGGGCAATAGCTTTGTATTAAAGCGCGTTTAAATGAGCGTTAATTTAGCAAAGCGATTTTAATACCCAACCCCTCAATTTAGGTTACACCTCGTGTATCCTGATTCAAAGGATACCCGTTTGATTGAATGCGATCCGGACGCATTGTGCTAAACTTTTTTTGGTTGGAGGTAATGTGGGCAATCAAGGCTCCCGGGATATGATTCTATGGTTTTTTCTAGCAGTTTTTATCGTATCCTGTCTTTTGATGGGGTGGCTCCTCTGGCCGTTTATGTCGGTCATCATTCTGGCTATCGTGGTTAGCGGGGTTTTTTCTCCGGTTTATAATTTTTTGAATCGGAAACTAAATTCGACGGTCTCGTCGCTCTTGACATGTTTTCTCATATTTATCGTTCTTTTTTTGCCACTTTCGTTTTTCATCGGTGTTTTAGCCAATGAGGCCTGGGATTTATATCTAACCGCCAAAGCGGCCCTGCGAAGCAAGCCCATTATGGAATTGCTTGAAAAAAGCGACTTATTTGACACCATCAATCAGTTTCTTGCCAGATTTAAAATCCGGATCACCGGTGAGCAACTCAATAGAGCGATTGCTGAAATTGGCAGGGTGGTGGGTCTTTTTTTGTATGAGCAGGCACGGTCCATTACCACTAATGTATTCAAATTTATCGTCAATTTCTTTTTTATGCTGCTGATTACCTTTTACCTGTTACTTGACAGCGGGCGTCTGGTGTCTTTTATCGTCAAGCTGTCACCGTTGCCTGAGGATCAGGATCAGAAATTGATTCAAAAATTCAAAGATATTGCCGCTGCCATACTTTTAGGAAATGGGCTGGGTGGGCTGATACAGGGTACCCTGGGCGGAATTGTGTTTGCCCTCTTTGGGATAAAATCACCTTTTCTGTGGGGGGTCATCATGGGGCTGCTGGCCTTTTTGCCGATTCTGGGCATCGGCGGCGTGTTTGTGCCGGCGGCGGTTTTTTTGTTTCTGCAGGGGCGCATCGGCGCCGGTATCTTTTTCCTGGTTTTTTATATTATCCTATCGAGCGGTATCGAATACTTTTTCAAGCCCAAGCTGGTCGGTCAACGGGTGCGGATGCATACCTTGATTGTGTTTCTTTCCATTATTGGTGGATTGAAACTGTTCGGTATCCTGGGTATAATTTACGGCCCCCTGGTGGTGACCGCATTTTTAACCCTGGCTGAAATCTATCAGGCAAGTTATCAGCAGATGATAGAACCGGATCGGTAAAGGTAGGTGTCAGGTGTCAGTGTTCAGGTGTCAGGAATGCGAACTCGATGACGTAGTGAATTATCTGGCTTGATATTATTTCATTAGTTTTCTGACACCTGACACCCGACACCTGAAACCTAATTAATAATAACCAATAACCCTTAAAGAATAACGGCTTAGTTTTGGAGTAGCGATGTATCAAAGCGAAAATCATGCTGAAATCAGCATCGAAAAAGAAATGAAAAAATCGTATCTGGATTACGCCATGAGCGTCATCATCGGCCGGGCATTGCCGGACGTCCGCGATGGACTCAAGCCCGTCCACCGGCGGGTTCTATATGCCATGCGCGAGTTAAAAAACGACTGGAACAAACCCTATAAAAAATCGGCCCGCATCGTCGGTGATGTTATCGGTAAATTTCATCCCCATGGTGATGCGGCTGTTTATGATACGATCGTGCGGTTGGCCCAGGATTTTTCCATGCGCTATCCCCTGGTTGATGGTCAGGGCAACTTCGGTTCCGTTGATGGGGACCCGCCGGCAGCCATGCGCTACACCGAAATCCGGATGCAGCGATTGGCTCATGAAATGCTGGAAGATTTAGAAAAAGAGACGGTTGATTTTGCTCCCAACTATGACGAGTCCTTATTTGAACCGACCGTGTTGCCCGCCAAGATACCCAGTCTGTTGATCAACGGGTCAGCCGGTATCGCTGTGGGGATGGCAACCAATATTCCACCTCATAATCTGTCTGAAGTTATTGAAGCCCTAAAAGCCCTTATCGATAACCCGGAGATTTCGGTTGAAGAGCTTATTGAACTTGTGCCGGGTCCTGATTTTCCCACAGGCGGTATGATCTATGGAACTGAGGGTATAAGGGCTGCCTACCAAACCGGGCGAGGTGCGGTCCGTATCAGGGCAAGGCTTCTTGTTGAAAAAGACAAACGCACTCAACGGGAAACCCTGGTCATCACCGAGCTGCCCTACCAGGTAAATAAAGCCAAACTGATTGAAAAGATTGCTGAACTGATAAGGGATAAGCACATTGAAGGCATACAATTTGTCAGGGATGAATCAGACCGTGAAGGGATGCGAATCGCACTAGGGCTGAAAAAAGGCCAGATTGCCGGTGTGATTATCAATCAACTTTACAAACATACCCGTTTGGAAACCAGTTTTGGAATCATATTCCTTGCGGTTGTCAATGGACGTCCTGATATTTTGAATCTTAAAGATATTCTGCAATATTTCGTCCTGCATCGCAAAGAAATCGTCATACGTCGTACCCGCTATGATCTAAAAAAGGCCGAAGACCAGGCGCATATTCTTGAAGGTTTAAAGATTGCCCTGGATAATCTGGATGATGTGGTGGCCTTGATTCGCGCATCCAAATCACCGGCGGATGCCAAAGCCCAGCTGATTGAAAAATTTAATTTGAGCGCAAAGCAGGCCCAGGCGATTTTGGATATGCGCCTGCAGCGCCTGACCGGACTCGAGCGTCAGAAAATCCAAAAGGATTATAAAAATATTCTTAAAGATATCGCCCGGTATAAAGAAATTCTTGCCAGCGAGCGACTGGTGCTCAACATTATCAAAGATGAGCTTTCAGAAATTCAGGGGCAGTTTGGTGATGATCGTTATACCGAAATTATCGAGGAGACCAAAGAAATCACAATCGAGGATATGATCGTTGAAGAAGATATGGTCGTCACGATTTCAAAACGCGGGTATATCAAACGCAATCCAATTACATTATACAGAAACCAGCGCCGGGGCGGCAAAGGCAAGACAGCCATGGGGACTAAAGAAGATGATTTTGTCGAACATCTGTTTGTCGCCTCTACCCACCACACGTTTCTTTTCTTTACCAATCAGGGCAGAGTTTACTGGCGCAAGGTCTACGATATGCCCCAGGCCGGCCGTATGAGTCTCGGGAAGGCAATTGTGAATCTGCTGAATTTCGGAAAAGATGAACGGTTGACCACCGTGTTGGCCGTACCGGAATTCGAGCCGGGTTATCATGTTCTGATGGCGACGAAACACGGCGTGATCAAAAAGACGGATCTAATGGCGTTCAGCCGTCCCCGAGCCGGCGGCATCATTGCCCTGAATCTGCTCGAGGGTGATGAATTGATTGCAGCGCGGATTACCGACGGCACCCTGAACGTGTTCCTGGGATCCCGCATGGGTAAAGCCATCCGCTTTCACGAGTCCGATATCCGCCCATCGGGACGCATTGCGACCGGTGTTCGTGGGATGCGCCTGGCCGAAGGCGATCAAATTGTGGGAGCGGAAGTGCTGAGCCACGGTCAAACATTGTTTTCAGTAACCGAAAATGGATACGGCAAGCGTACCTCGATCGATGAATATCCGGTTCAGAAACGCGGCGGCAAGGGAGTTATCTCCATAAAAACCACCGAACGCAATGGAATGGTTGTTGGGATTCTGCTGGTTTCAGAAGATGATGATTTGATGTTGATGACCAATATCGGCAAAGTGATTCGCATGCAGATCAACTCGATATCGGTAATTAGCCGTAATACCCAGGGCGTGAAACTGATGGGTATGGAGGCCGAAGAACGGGTTGCCGGTGCCGCCAGACTGGCAGAAAAAGAAGAATAGACACTATGGAAATTAACGGTGAAATAGATCCAAACAGTTATCGAATTGGCGTTGTGGGAGCGGGAAGCTGGGGTACGGCCATTGCCGATCTGCTGGCCAGCAAGGGATTTCATACCCATCTCTGGGTTTTTGAAAAAGAGGTCAAGGAACAGATTGCGCAATCTCATGAAAATAAGCTCTACCTTCCCGATCATCAACTCTCACCCAACCTATTGCCATCAAACGACCTGGCCGATGTTGTGTCGAACAAGCACCTCATTGTCATTGTGGTGCCGTCGCATGTGATGCGGCATGTGACGCGGCAAATGGCCGGGTATCTATCGGCAGGCACAATCATTACGTGTGCTTCCAAAGGGATTGAGCAAAAAACCCATCTAACCATGACCGGCGTGATCAAAGAAAATATTCCCGAAGTGGATTCGGACCGCTTGGCGGTGATTTCCGGACCCAGTTTTGCTAAAGAAGTCGCCCAAAAAATGCCGACTACAGTAACCGTTGCGTGCCGGAATCCTGAGATTGCCGCCAAGGTGCAGCACGTATTTGCAGCACCGTATTTCAGAGTGTATACCAGTGAAGACATTGTCGGTGTTGAGCTGGGTGGTTCTGTTAAAAATGTCATTGCCATTGCATCCGGCATTCTGGATGGACTCGGGATGGGTTTGAATACGCGGGCAGCGCTTATTACAAGAGGAATGACCGAGGTCCGCCGCCTGGGACTTCATCTGGGCGCCAATCCAAGAACGTTTACGGGGCTTGCCGGTTTTGGTGATCTGGTGTTGACCTGTACGGGTGATCTGAGCCGAAACTATACTGTCGGTATGAAACTGGGCAAAGGCAAAAAGCTTAAACAAATACTCGCTGAAATGCACATGGTGGCTGAAGGGGTCAAAACCGCAAAATCCGTTTATAATTTTTCCCGCAAGCTTGGCGTTGAAATGCCGATATGCCACGAAATTTATCACATTCTTTACGAAGACCTGGCACCGAAAGAGGCTGTTTACCGATTAATGACCCGAACTTTAAAGCAAGAGCTGGATGAAGATTAAGGCGGGTTGCGTGTTACGGGTTACGGGTTGCGGGTTGCGCGTTTCGTGTTGCGTGTTGCGTGCTGCGCGATGTGCGTTTGCGTTGTGCATTGTGCTAGATGTGAAGGAGATTGGAGTGGTGTAATTTAAGTGAATGCTGTCTACGGATACAGCCAACATATTTAAAAACTGCAAACGGAAATTAAGGGTCCATGGCAAAAAAAGACATCAATCCGCAACCCGCAACCCGCAACGCGAGACAAGCGCACAAAGGCGAGGGCCACAGGCAAAGACTACGCGAACGATTTTTGACCGGCGGTCTTGATGGTTTTCACGACTATGAAGTCATCGAACTTTTGCTCACCTTGGCAATGCCACGTAAAGACTGCAAAGATGCGGCTAAAGAGGCTTTGAAAAGGTTTAAGACTCTGCAAGGAGTACTAGAGGCCACATCCAGGGAGTTGGGTAAAGTCAGCGGCATCGGTCCCAAAAACATTTTCGGCATCAAACTGATCAAAGCCGTTGCCGATAGATATCTCGAAAAGAAACTCGTCCATAAAGATGCAATTAACGATTCAAAGGCTCTTTTCGATTACCTGTATCATAGCATTGGAGATAAAAATCGAGAATTTTTCAAAGTCATATTTCTGAATTCTAAAAACCAGGTAATTGCTGCAAGAACCATTTCAGAGGGAACATTGACCGCAAGCAGCGTATATCCGCGCGAAGTTATCCAGGCCGCCCTGAGCCATGATGCCGCTGCCCTTATTTTTGCTCACAATCACCCTTCAGGCGACCCGCAACCTTCCTCAGAAGATGTTGCTGTTACCCGTCAGCTGGTTTTTGCCGGAAAGGTGATGGGGATGATTGTTCATGAGCATCTGATCATCGGAGATAATCGATATTTCAGCTTTGCGGATCAGGGCTATATTGCACGCATGAATCGGGAATTCGACAAGCTGGCGGAGCAGGGACTCTCACCATAAGGACTCAGATGTTTAGCTATGTTTAGATTTTACCACGAAGTTCGCGAAGACCACGAAGTGGCGAAGCAAAAAGTTTTATCAAAGTTCGTGTATTTTCGTGTTCTTCGTGGTGAACGGGAATGCATAAATTGTATTCGGATGAACAACCAAAAGCAATAGACCGGGTCGGCTGATATAAAAAGCAATGTCAAAAAGAAAAAAAGAATATCCTTACTGTTTCGGAAAACTCGACACTGTCTTCCCGCTGGGAGAAGATGGTTTAAGACACACCCCGGAAAGTTGTATGGTCTGTTTCTGCAAAACAGAGTGCTTGAGGGAGGCCGTCAAGGGGCCCGAGGGTATTCAGGTTCATGAAGAGCGGGTAAAACGGGCTTATAATTCGGGTACGATCGGTTTTTTTGAAAGATGGTCTCGAAAAAAAGCGATAGCGCGTCGGAAAGATAATGATGAAAAGACCTAAAAATCGAATGTAAGACGGAATAAGGTTCAGTCTGCGATCGCATGTTCAGCTCCACTAAATTATGCCCTCAAAAGTCACTGCAAATAAGTATAAGATCTCTATTATATTGGCGCTGATTGTTTTTGGTTTCGCGGTGTTCTGGTTTCGTATTCCGATTTGGGAAAAGATCAGCGATTCATACCGATTGTTTTCCGATAGGGAAAAAATCAGACTGCTTATCGCTTCTTTTGGAAGCAGTGCGCCGCCAGTTTTCATGTTGATTCAGATTCTTCAGGTTCTTTTCGCACCTGTGCCGGGTGAAGCAACGGGGTTTATTGGCGGTTATCTATTCGGGACGCTGCCGGGTTTTATTTATTCCAGTATCGGTCTGACAGTGGGTTCCTGGTTGAATTTTGTGATTGGCCGTTTTGTGGGTGAGCGTTATGTGAGGAAACGGATTCCGACGCACCAATTTGAAAAAATTGATAGACTGGTCAAACGCCAGGGGGTCATTGTACTGTTTATCTTGTTTTTGTTTCCAGGGTTTCCCAAAGACTATCTTTGCCTGGCGCTTGGTTTAAGCACGTTGCCGATGAAGATTTTTATTTTGCTGGCCGGTATTGGCAGAATGCCGGGCACATTTGCCTTAAGTCTGCAGGGTGCATTCCTATATGAACAAAATTATGTTCTGCTTGGGGTTATGATTGCTGCCTGCCTGATTTTGGCTTTGCTGTGCTATGGTTATCGTGAAAGAATATATCTCTGGATCGAAAAGCTTGAAAACAGATAACCAGAGTTGTGTCCCGCAAGCAATTTATAATACACGGTTTCATTTCAGGTGCAGGTGCAAGTGTCAAGTTTTAGGCCACTGGCTTCTTGCTTCCGGTCTCTGGTATATACTTCTCTGAGCAATTCAGTCGTCTTCGACCCTGAGATTCAGGCCAATGGACACTATCACCCACCACTCATGTGCGAAGTGTTCGACACGGAATAGTCAATAGCTACTGGCCAGCAGCCAGAAGCGAGTAGCCGGCAGCCCGGTTATTTTTCCTGCTTTAACTCTATAATTATTCATGATAACATACTACCTGAATCCTGCATGAAAATTACTTAAAGCAGGGATTCACATAATTTAACAGGAGAAAGTTTTGGCTTACTGGAAATACAGGGAAGAACTTAGTCAGGTTGAAAAACTAAGACGGTCATATTACGAACTGCTAAGAGATGAGCTGGATCAATTTTTACTACAATATGCGCTGATTGATTCATATCATAATTTTATTTCTCAGCAGAGCCGCTTCCCCTTTGTTGAAAAGCGGGAGTTGAAACCACGTGGGCGTATTCCCGACCAGGAATACGAAGCCCAGAACGCATTCCTGGTTGTCTTTGTAGAAGATGCGGTGTTGCCGGAGCATAAAAAGTATATCCGGTTTTTCGATGTCAATAAAACGACCAAGAAGAACCTTTTGCGTTTTAAAACACTGCCCCTCTCAGATAAATTTGACCGCAACTGGAAATATCTGGAATCCATCTATTTTAGAAATTTCTTAAAAATTTTACTGCCGGTGGATTACGCTCTGCTGATACAGGGTGATTCAGCCAGATTGGCCAGAAATCGATATGGACTTACCCATTTTCATGTACGGATTGATTGGCCGATAACCGAAGCAGCAGAGGACATGGCCCGAAGCTTGAGATACATATCCAAAGACATATTCGAAAAGGGCGATAAATACGCTGAAGATATTCAAAAGAAATTTTTTGAATATTATGGACTACCGGTTATGGTGGGTGGGAGACGAACCGCCGCCATAGTTGCCGCACAGTATCTTAAACGGATTCCAGGGATCTCTACTGTATATGTGGGCAGCAGTGAATCCAGAGCATTGATTCGCATTTCCGAACGGGGGGAGTCCAAATCGGTTTTGATAAAGCGCTCCCTCAAGGAACTGGATGAAATCGCGGAAGCCAATGGCATATCCCCCCGGGCTTTTAAAAAGAATTATGTTGTGGCCCGGGAGAAAAGATGCGGGGTTTGTATTTTCCAGGCAAGCTATGCCAGAACATACCATGCCCGCGAACCTGAAGACGGTAAACTAAGAGAAATAAAACCCGACCTGCACTGGCTGACGGTCGGTGAGCAGCACATCCTTCCGAAACCGGGAGTGTCAAAATATCCTCCGATTCCGCTCAACCTTATCTACACATAATCCGATTGTATTTAATTCAGTGCCAAAACCTAGCTGAGGAACAATCTAGAAGTGCCTAAAGTGAGCTAAAATGCATAGAGTGCTAAAGTGATAGCTCACCGCAGAGACGCAGAGGGCGCAAAGAGAAAATTTCTTTATAAAAAACCTCTGCGGGCTCTGCGTCTCTGCGGTGAACCATATAAAAATGACAGGATTCCTTAACTTTAG
>JASFIX010000063.1:0-11842 GCA_050122435.1 Desulfobacterales bacterium | reverse complement strand
TCCCTGAGTTTGCGGTTGACCTCAAGGGTAGGCATTCCTGATATATCTAAACGGACCATACCTTTACACCTCCTGGTTCCATCTCCGTGGCGTAGACATCGGAAATGATAGGGGTTAACGAGATTTGCTCCGATCCAAATAAAACCATGCTGTTATCTTGCTCATAAATAACAACCGGTTTGAAAGCCAGCCGGTCCCGGAATGCACCGATCTGGTTATCGGTGGCGACCATAATCGTAAAAATTCCATCAAATGTATCCAGGGCTGCATGCAGGGCGGACTCCAGATCTTTGCCTTTTTCTTTCATTTCATAAGCAATGAAATGCGCGGCCATTTCGGTATCGTTGGCGGTTTTGAAGCGGATACCCAAACTTTCCAGTTTTCTTCGCATATTAAAGTAGTTGGTAAATTGGCCGTTATGCACCAGCGATAATCCTGGATAAAGGTAGGATACAAATGGATGGGCAAAATTAATGTTTTCGACACTTTCGGTAGCCAGGCGAACATGACCGATACCATGGGTGCAGGCTCCCACATCGATCTGATGAACCGCGACGAGATCTTCGGCTGAACCCTGATCCTTATAAACCTTTAGATGTGGGCCAAGAGAGTGGACACAAAGGTTCGGATGGGAGTCGATGTCCCAGTGGAGCTGTGATATTTGATCCGAATCCATCGCAACGGATCCTTCGAAAAAGGTGAATATCCCGCCCCCCTGATAGATTTTGGCATTGCTGATTTGACCGTAATTTTGAATGATCTTTTGAAGATCGTCTTCAAAACTCGGATCGGTTAGGGTGATCCGCGCCTGGATGTCATCTCGTTGCTCGTAAAGGGCAACGCCGGTGGCATCGCGACCCCGATGAACCAGCTCTTTGAGCATATTGACCAGATCATCACCGAGATCACTGCGGTCCTTGGCGATAAGTCCTGCTATTCCACACATGATGTCCCTCTGCTTTCTTTAGGGTTAAAATGTTTAACGGTTGCCCGATGCATGATTGCCCTTGGCGCATCATGCGTTTACCCGTCCACAAGCTACAGCTGGGCTGAATAGGTATTAAATTCCCAGTCAGAAACATGTTTGCGCCACAGATTGAGCTCATGTTCTTTCAGGGCCACGAATGCCTGGATCAACTCCGGCCCCAGCGCATCGCAGATCACCTGGTCAGCCTTGAGATCCTGCAGGGCGTCATGTAGAAAAAATTGGATCGTTTCATAGGTGCCGGGTTCAGCCCCATAAATATCGCCGACTGCCGGTTCACCCGGCTCAATTTTGTTTTCAATTCCATCCAATCCGGCCGCAAAGGCTGCAGCGTACACCAGATAAGGATTGGCCGATGCGCACGGGGCCCGATTTTCTACGCGGGTCGCTTTTCCGCGTTCGCCGGGCACACGGACATAGACGGTGCGGTTATCCAGGCCCCAGGCCAGGTAATAGGGTGCAAAAGTATCCGGCTGGTAGCGCTTATAGGAGTTTATCGTCGGAGCAAAAAGAGCGGACATGCCTTTGGCATGCGCCATCTGACCACCGATAAAGTATCGCATCATCTCGGAAATGCCGTATTCCCCATCAGGATCATCGAAAAGATTTTTGCGGGTCTTGGGGTCGCTCAATGAAAGATGAATGTGATATCCGCTGCCGCCGCCTTCGGTCGTGGGTCTTCCCATAAACGTTAAATGATAATTGTTCTGGGCTGCCACTTCCTTGCAAACATATTTATAGGTGAAGGTTTGATCGGCACAGTTCAAGGCATGATCATACTTCCAGTTGACTTCAAATTGACTCGGAAAAAATTCGTGGTTGAGATAAATAATCTCAAAGCCCAACTGCAAGAAAAGATTCTGGAGTGTCCGCGAGAGTCCGATCGGATCCAATATGGGATTCACCTGATAGACGCAGGAAAGATTGGGATTGTATAGATTTCCCGGACCACCTTCACCCGGATGGTAAACGAAAAATTCCAATTCAGACGCACATACCGGTCGCAGATTTTTGTCTTCAAATTTTTTGATAACTTTTTGAAGCGCATAGCGAGGATCCACCGGGATGGGCTCGCCGTCGCGAAAGGCATTTCCGATCAACCGCGCAGTGCCTTCCAAATAGGGCAGGACCGTAAAAGTACTCAGATCCGGCATGATGGTCATGTCTTTCCATTCAATTTCATAGCCGCATCCGGTTTCCGGGGCCACATCATTTGCGAGATCAATCGCATAGACAGCCTGTGCGAAGTTGATGCCTTCTTCAGCGAG
Organism: Desulfobacterales bacterium; assembly: GCA_050122435.1. GTDB lineage: Bacteria > Desulfobacterota > Desulfobacteria > Desulfobacterales > JAHEIW01 > JAHEIW01. The sequence goes on along the minus strand of JASFIX010000063.1, from coordinate 9,589 downwards.
CTCTTCCAGTCGTATTGCAGGTACCATTTTGTTACGGCAAATTCCGTACAGATCCGGATACTCGATCCGGATGGTGTCGATGTTTTGCGCTTTGATGATTTCTTGAATTTCTTTGATCTCCATATTGATCCCTCCTTTTTACCACCCAAAATGTAATAATCATTACATTTTGAGCTATTTATTGTAATAAAAAAAACATTGATATATGTCAAGAAAAAAATATTATAAGGGCATGATTAATTCATTAATGAAAATAATGTGTTATTAAATAATAATTTAAATATCATAGATATGTTTATCGAAATAATATTTTTTACATCATTAATATATGTTTGAATGAAAAATTACATTTTTATTAGATTAACTTGTAGAAGATGCAATTTAAATTTTAAGTTCCGAAATAGGTTTCCTGAATGTAAGATTCCTGCTTCAACTCTTCTGGCTTGCCCTTCATTTTTACATGACCGGTTTCCAGCAGATAAATTTCTTCCGCCAGGGTCAGCGCAAAATTCACGTTCTGTTCGGTGATCACAATGGTCATCCCTCGGTTTTCTTTCAATTCCAGCAGTACATCGGCGATTTCTGAACAAACCAGCGGTGCCAGACCAATCGTCGGTTCATCAACCAGCAGAAGTCTGGGGTTTGTCATCAGTGCTCTGCCCAAAGAAAGCATTTGTTGTTCCCCACCGCTCAATGTCTTGGCTTCTTGGTTCTGCCGCTTTTCGAGGACCGGGAACAGCTCAAATACCAATCGCAGGTTTTTTTCTTTAGATTCTTTGGCGCGATAGGCACCCACCAGAAGATTTTCTCTTACAGCCATAAAGGGAAATAGATTTCGCGCTTCCGGGGCGTAACCAATGCCGGTTCGAATGGCTTCAGTCGGAGAGAGTTGTCTCAAGTCCTTGCCGTCGAAAAATATCTGCCCCTCACAAGTGGTCAATCCGATGATGGAATCAAGTAATGTCGATTTGCCGGCACCGTTGGGTCCGATAATTCCGACAACTTCTCTTTTTTCAGCGGCCAGAGACACATTTCTCAACGAGCAAGCCTTTCCATAGAAAACGTTGAGGTCTTTAACCTCAAGCAACGCCATATTTACCTCCCTGCGGATTGGCGATCTAGAATCGCAGACGCTTATTTCCCAAGATAGGCCTCTTTAACTTTTTTATTGGCAATTACATCTTCAAAGGATCCCTCTGCAATCAACTGGCCAAAGTTGACCACAACAACCCGATCCACTAAGGGCGCCAGAGTCTTTAAATCATGGCTCACGATGATGAAGGTCAAACCTTCCTTTCTTTTCTTTTTAAGAAGTTCGGATAGTTCATTGATTTCACCGACGGTGAGTCCGGCGAATACCTCATCGAGAAGAAGCAGTTTTGGATTCGTGGCCAAGGCTCTTGCCAATTCAAGTCTTCGAAGGTCTCCCATGGATAATTCACGGGGATACATTGCAAGTATCTGTTTATTAAATCCGACACTTTTACCGATTTGCCTTTCGCTTTCCGTCTGTGATTTCATGGAAATAATCCGGATGATTTCATCCGGCATGATTCCTACCCGGATATTTTTGGTGACGCTCATCTCGCTGAAAGGGCGGGGTATCTGATAGGTTCGCGAAATGCCCATTTTTACCCGTTCATGGGTCGAATATCTGGAAATCTCCTTTCCCTCAAAGAAAATTTCTCCTTCATCCTGCTTAAGCTCTCTCATGATCATGTTAAATGTGGTCGTTTTTCCTGATCCATTTGGACCGATCAGCCCCAGCGATTCTCCTTCATCAACATGGAAGCTCAAGTCGTAAACTGCAAACAGGCCACCGAATTTCTTTGTAAAACTTTGCACATCAAGTAATTTGGCCATATTGCTCATTCCCTCGTATTTTTTTCCCAATCCGATTCGCCCCGGCCTGGAAAATACTGTAAAGTCCTTTTGGAGCGTAATAGTAGACAAGCAGCGCGATGGCCCCATATAGTAAAAAACGCCACGCTCCCGGAATGTAGGGGCGTAAATATTCCAATAGAAAGGTTAGAAAGTAGGCCCCCAGAATAGGTCCCAAAATGCTCTGTTCACCACCGATGAGCGCGGCAATCAGAATAGTAAAAAGGAAATTGATGTCAAACATATTTCGAGGCGATATGGAGCCCAGATAGTGAGTGTATAACGCCCCTCCAATACCCGCCACCAGCGCGCTTATCATAAAAGCAAACAACTTCAATTTCGAAGTGCTTAAACCGGCGCTTTTAACCGCATCCTCGTCCATGCGGATCGCACAAAGCGCAGTTCCTAAACCGGATCTTGTCAATGCCCACAGCCCGATCGCAATCAGCAGCATGGCAAAGAAGGAAAGATAATAGTTCGGAATTGCGCCGGTAACCAGCAACGGCAGGCCACTCAGTCCTCTGGTTCCACCGGTCAATGAAGGCTTTACGACCTGCATGAGACCATAGGTCACTTCCATAAAAGCAAGGGTAACCAGCGCAAAATAAGTTCCTCTGGTTCTTAGCGCCGGAAAGAAAAAGAGTGACCCGGCGATCATTGTTACAATAACGGCTAAAGGTATGCTCATAAAAAGCGGCGTTTCCATATGATGGGTAAGCATGGCGGTTGTATAGCCGGCGATACCGATTAAAAAGGGATGACCGAAACTGATATAGCCCGTATATCCCGAAAGAATATCCCAGCTCATGGCAAATATGGCCAGAAAGTTCGCAAAAATAAAAATCCTGAGGGTTCCGGTTGACGTGAAAAGCGGAAGCAAACACATCAGTCCAGCGAATATGGCCCATAGCAGCAATGTTTTTTTCAAAGCAACTTTCCTATTTTAGATTTCTTCCCTTCCAAGTAAACCCTTTGGAACGATGATCAGGATTACGATGATCAGCAACAATGTAAAGACACCCCTTAATTCAGGAGCGATTACCCCGGTGGTGATGGTTTCCAGAAAACCGACAATATGGGCGGCCACCAAACTTCCCATGATGCTTCCAATTCCTCCTACAATGACAACGGCCACGGCGATGATAAGGGGAAACACCCACATGTGGGGGTCCAGCTGGGTGTAGGTGGCAAAAAACACCCCGGCAATGGCGCCTAGGGCCCCCGACAGCGCCCAGGTGACGATATTGATCTTAGAAGGGTCAATTCCTGACACCAATGAGCCTTTGGTGTCCATGGAGACAGCACGAATCGCTCTGCCGAGTTGAGTTTTATGCACGAATACCAATAAAGCAGCCAGAACCAGCCAGCTCACGATCATCGCAAGAAAAATGTTTTTGGAAATCGTGACACCAAATAGGTGGATAACCCCGGGAATCAGGGGCCACATGGATCTGGGTGCCGGAGAAAAGATGAGGATGATGACAGCCTGCATGACAACCGCAAGGATCAGGGTCGAGATTTCTACAGCAATGGGATTGCCCTCTAAACGTTTCACCAGAAACAAATAGATTAGGATACCGAAAGCAACACCCGCTAAGACGGCGCCCAAAAAGCTCGGGATCTTTGGTAGAGCCAATTCCTGGGCCAGGACATAATAGACATAGCCTCCGAGCATAATATACACACCATAAGCCAGGTTCAGTACCCGTCCCACACTAAAAATCATGGTAAATCCTACGGCAATGAGTGCATAGAGACCACTTAAGAGAAACCCTTGAATAATGATGCCACTCATTTTATGAAGACCTCCTTAACATCTCCTGTCTCTTGCACGCGGGATTTTGTAAACTTGCGGTGATCAATAATTTAGTATATCCGGTAATTTCTTTAAATAATTATCAGTTCACGACAGTTTGCCGACCGGTCCCGATTCAGAGAAAAGCGACTCACCGTTTGGTTGGGGGAGAGAACAGCGAAAGGACAGGAGCAAGGGTGTATAGCTTTGCTCCCGTCCCTCAGATGCTGTTATTGTATTTTTTAGTGTTTCAGATGCTAACCCAGGCTGCCTACTTTTTTATCCAGGGGGGAACAGCGAATTTCCCACTGGCATACTTGGGCGGGTAGACAACCTTGACAGATCCGTCCATGTACCACTGGATAACCACCAGAGATGGATGTCCGTCTTCAAATGGCGGCGTAATGTCGAACTTGATGTTGTGTGTGTATTCCCTTTGGGTTCTGGGTTCAATTTCTCCGGGTTTCCAGTAGGCATACCTGAGCCAGAGCTTCCCGTCTTTATAAATTTTGGTATCCGAGTTCTCCATTTCTTTGACCCAGGCATCCAGGGGCTTGAACCCGCCGGCCCGTTCGGCCGCCGCCATGGCATTGTGGATGCCGTAGTAGGCATTGAATCCATTAAAGTGGGGAAAGACCGGGCGGGATTTATACTTTGCTTTGTACTTGTCGACAAATTTCTGACTGCGCTCGTCCATGTTCAATCCCAGGCAGGGCGCCGGTATCAGGGTAGATGTACCCCCTCCCATTCCACCGGTGTCTTTCCAGAACTCCATGCCAAACGCGGAAACATTGACACCGGTCATCGGGACCGGTACCTGCAGCTTCACATATTGGGAAGAGGGCACCTGGCTTTTGACCGAGGAGATAAGATAGATGAAATCTGGGTTTGCCTTTGCGGCCTTGTTATAGATCGGGCTGAAATCCACCGTATTGACGTCATAGACGATATGATCCAGAATTTTAATTCCGGCTTCCGGTGCCAACAGCTGATCGACCAGCTCGAAAACGCCGCCGGCATAGGCTGTGTCTTCCTGCATGACGACAGTTGTCTTCCACTTCATGTCATTTGCAAGAACATCCTTTCCAAAATCAACATACAGGGTAGCCAGCGCGTAATCACAGGCAATGTTCATGAAATACATCTTGTATTTTTCATAGTCTTTCACCACCATGTCGATGATCCCGATAAAAGAGGTCCAGGTGTCAAGGGTGGGGGTTCTGTATTCAGCCATGCGCGGAAACCAGCCTAGCGAGACATCGTCGATACTTCCGGATATGATAAAGTCCACTTTTTCCTTTTCATTAAGGTACTCGTAGGCCTTGATGCCTTCGGTTACGTCTTCTCCTGTATCCGCTTTCACAAGTTTAATCATACGGCCGCCCAGGATACCCCCCGCGGCATTTATTTCTTCAATGGCGATTTCGGCTCCCCTCAGAGTGCTCTTGCCGGTGTCGCTGTCAAAAGACCCGATAAAACCGACAACTACGGGCGGCTTAGATGCTGAGAAGGCAGGATTGATAAACGCAGCCAGTAAAAAAACAGAGGCGGTAATCAATACCCCAATACGTAATGACTTTTTCATTTTCACCCTCCTTTTTTAAAAGTTAACGGCTGACCATCAAATTAAGGCATTGTTAATTTTGAGGCGAATTTGGTTGAGTTTAGGTAGTGGCAGTTGCTGTAAGAAAGTATGTAATAATTCTTTCGGTAAGATTAGAGTTTCTTAATATTTTACTCATTTTTGAATGTCAACAAAAAAATGATTATAATTCAAAAAATAGTTTGTAGTCAAAAAAATATTATTTTACTTATATATTCAATAAGTTAAATATTAAATTGGCTGAATATTTTATTTCACTGCAATTATATTTTAGAAAAATTATTTTCAGAATAAATTGATCAACATGAGCAGGCAATTCAATGGTCGCTGCTACAACGTGGGATAGGATCTGAATATGGCCAAAAACCTGTTGACGTGGGTTGGAGGCTATTATTAGAAAGGAAGAAAATACATACAATTGAGAGGTAAAATGTGAAAGCACACACAACAGCACTTATCGGGGTCGGAGCCACAGGCACGGTTCTGGCTGCGGCGCTCCTTAGCAAGTATCCGGAGACCATTATTGTCGGCCGCAATCCCGGCTGGCTCGATGATATTGGTGATAAAGGCATTACGATTTCAGGAGCAATCACCTATACAGTTCCGGTAAATAATTATTTATCTCAAATTGGAGCGCTGCGAGATGCTCGACCCGACCTTATTTTTCTTTGCACCAAAACATTTGACCTTGCAGCCATATTGCAGGAACTGGAGCAGGTCTATGTTCCTGGAACAAAGATAATTGCCACCCAAAATGGTCTGGGAGTGGAAGATTTGATTGCCGATAAATTTGGTCTGGATGCCGTATTTCGTATGTCGCTGAATTTAGGTACTGCATTGAAAAGTCCCGGGGAGGTGAGCGCAGCCTTTTTTAACCCGCCGAATCATCTGGGAGGATTCTCGCAAGAAAATCGAGAGCTTGGATTACAGATTGCAGAAATGCTCAGTGAATGTGGTTTGAACACTGAATATGTTGATGATATTCGATTGTTTGTCTGGAAAAAGATGATCATGAAATGTACCATGGCCTCCATATGTGCGGTAACGGATAAAACCATCAAAGATGCCTTGCAACATCCGCCCACACGGGAAATCGCCGATGCCTGCTTTAAGGAAGCTCTGGCGGTTGCCAAAGCAATGGGTTATGATCTTGGTGAAGATTATCTTAAACAGGCACTTGGTTACCTGGAAAAGGTCGGGGTCCACAAGGATTCGATGTGCGTTGATATTGCCAACCAAAAACCCACCGAAATCGACTTTTTAGGCGCAAAAATTGTCGAATACGCTCGCGCCAAGGAGATATCGGCCCCGAATTATGTGACGATGACCAATTTGGTTAAGGCGATTGAAAGTAATTATTTAGAGTCGTAAAGCTTTTAAAAAAATAGACATTCCCGACTGGTTGCGTCAGCGGCTTGAAAAAAGATTCACAATCCCTATTACTCTTTCAGCGATTTTTAAAACCTGCCAAATTTACCCCGACGCCTTCATCCCCGCATTTCGCTTGAGAAGTATAAAGATGCCGCCCATGGTTTTCCCTCGAAAGAAAAACTTGACCCCCAATTTGGTATACAGTATACAAAAAAATTTAGGTAATCATAAAATCCGCTAACGTTGTATTTGGGGTTTAACAAATAGGCTGTGTTATGAATGAAAACTCAATTATTGATCAGCTGGTGTACGATCCTGCCGCAGGAAAATTGACTTACCGTGATATCCGCTATGTGATTATTCGCCCTGAAACCATTGTTGGTTTTCAGAAAACCATTGAACTGCGCAGCCGCAGGGATGCCCGGGACGCACTTTTTCAGGGCGGTTATCAGGGGGGATATCTGTCGGCCAAAAAATTCAAAGAAATAAAGAACCTTTCCGACACGGAGACCATCGGTTTCATGATGACCATGGGGGCCGAAATCGGATGGGGGCATTTTGAATTGATTGAATATGATTTTGTAAAACGGAAATTGAATGTCCGGGTAGAAAATTCCGCATTTGCCGAAGCGTACGGTGATGCAACCGAAGGTGTGTGCCATTTAATCAACGGCGTGCTCAGCGGTCTTGCCACGGTTCTTTTTGGGATAAATTGTAAGGGCTCCGAAACGCAGTGTTTGGCCAAGGGTGACAGGTATTGTGTTTTTAACATATCAGAAAAATGAAATTTTACCTGAATTTTGCATGAAAATTTAGGTAATAAGATTAAGAGATGAAAGAGGTTTCGAATGATCCGTTCCATGAATATCGCCTGGTGGGTGCAACGCTGGAGTGATCTGCATCCGGATAAACCGGCAGTCATTTTTGAAGAGGAACAAATTACCTATTCCCAGCTGAATCAACGGGCCAACAGGACCAGTTGCTGGCTGCAGTCGCTGGGAATCGAAAAAGGTGATCGTGTGGTTGTAATGCTTAACAACTGCCCTGAGTTTATCGAGCTTTTCCTGGCATGCGCCCGGCTGGGCGCCATTTTTGTGCCGCTAAATTTTCGGTCGGCTCCGCCGGAGCTGGATTATTTTCTTAAAAACTGTCGTCCCCGGCTGTTTGTATTCGGTCGTGAATTTATGGATACCGTTAAAAGGCTCGATTTTGAAAATATCCGGCCGCAGGTGTTGTTGTCCTCGGTCGGCAAAGCACCGACTGACTCAACGGTTTTGGATTATATCAGCGACTCAGCAGCCTTTGACGGTCGCAAGCCTTTTCTCACGCGGTCTTTGGGCCCATCTGATCCGGAAGAACCTCAGGTCATTATGTATACCTCCGGCACCACCGGTCGACCAAAAGGTGCCGTGCTCAGTCATCGCAAGACGTTTTTTAACTGCCTGAATGCCGACATTTTTTTTAAAATGCATTTTGACGACATTATGCTCGTCATATTGCCTCTGTTTCATTCCGGCGGCCTTTTCATCCAGGCGTCACCCGTCATCTACAAAGGCGCCACCATGGTCATGCACCCCAAATTTGATCCAATAAAAGTGTATCAGGATATAGAGCGGTACAAAGTAACCAAATTTTTAGGCGTTCCCACCGTTTATCGGGCGCTTGTTAAAGTCGCCCCGCAGGAGAGGGGGGATATTTCGTCTTTAAAGGTATGTGCCGGAGGAGGGGAGAAGACCACTCCCGAGTTGTTTGAAAAGTGCAGGGAAGCCGGACTGGCCTTTCGCCAGGTGATGGGACAAACGGAAACCTCGATACTGCTGTGGGCTTCGGAGGAAGATTCTTTTCGCAAGCCGGGCACGGTGGGCCGTCCGGTATTTCACGCTGAAGTTAATATCATGGATAAAACCGGCCGTCCCGTGAGCCCCGGAGAGGTGGGCGAGATCGTTGTGCGTGGCTCCATTATGATGAAGGAATACTGGCAAGATCCGGTCAGAACCGAAGAAACCATTCGAAACGGAATGCTGTACACCGGTGATCTTGCCCGAACAGATGAAGAAGGTTATTATTTTCTGGTGGACCGCGCAAGGGATATGTACATTACCGGCGGAGAAAATGTCTATCCGGCCGAGGTTGAGCGTATCTTAAGAGAATACCCTGAAATTGAAGATATTGCCGTGGTCGGCGTGCCGGACGAGAGATGGGGGGAGGTCGGTCAGGCTTATGTAATTCCCAAAATGGATTCAAATTTCAATGCGGATGACCTCATCGGCTATTGCAAGGAGCGAATGGCAAATTTCAAATGCCCCAAACAGGTGATATGCTGTGAAGATTTTCCGAGAACTTCTTTAGGAAAGGTCCGCAAGGGCGAACTGATCAAAAATTCAAACAGCTAAACGCGTAGATGTGATATCAAAATCACTATCAATCTGAGGCGCGCAAGTAATTTATAAAACTAGGTTTTATTATAGGTTTCGGGTGTCAGGTGTCAGTTTTCAGAAGACAGATGAAGAATTGTAAGATGTAGCAGCCTATCTGTCCTCTGATTTCTGTCCTCTGTTATCTGTTTCACAATTTGCTATTTGACTTTACCAAGTATGTTATTGGAAATAATAACTTTTTCTACCTCTTTTGTTCCTTCGTATATTTCAAGAACTTTACAATCGCGGTAAAACCGGGCAATATCATACTCGTTGAAAAAACCGTAACCGCCATGCATTTGTAATGCCTCCTGGGCCACTGTGACGGCATTTTGGGCACAATACCATTTGGCCATCGCAATCAGGCCATGGTCTTCCTGGCCGCTGTCGATGGTCCAGGCCGCTCGGTAGTAAAGTGATCGTCCGGCTTCAATCAGGGTTGCCATTTCAGCGATCTTAAATCGAATGGCCTGGAATGACGCGATTTTTTTACCGAATTGTTCTCTTTCCTTGATATGTCTA
>JASFIX010000062.1:0-11875 GCA_050122435.1 Desulfobacterales bacterium | reverse complement strand
AAATGCTTGTTTTTTGGGGTGCAGGATCACCAAAACCTCTTCCAGTTTTTCAAAATCAACGAAAGGGGTAACCGTAATTTCATAAAAAATATCAGAACTGCGCTGGCTTAAATCCGATACCCGGCCAATACGCAATCCCTTCGGATATACGCCGTCCAACCCTGATGCGATGACGGTATCACCGATTTGGGCATCGTGCTTGCGCAAAACAAATTCAAATCGGCACTGGTCAGCCGATTCACCCTTGATAATTCCCCGCGCCCGTGAGCGTTGCACCAATGCATCAACCGCACTGTTACGATCGACGATCAACATCACCTTAGCGTAACGGCCGGAAACTTCAATGACCTGACCGGCAATGCCGGTGGGCAAAACAACCGGCAGTCCCTTATGCAGACCATCAGAACTGCCTTTATCGATGATCACCGTTTTAAACCATCCGGAAGGGTCTTTTGCAATAACCTCGGCAGCCACAACTTGATGGGTCGGGGCTTTTTGAAAATTCAACAAATTCCGCAGACGCGTATTGGCCAGTCCAATCTCACGCCATTCATTTTTTTTCTCGACGTACTGATTTAATGACTCTTTTAGGGTTTCGTTTTCATGGGCAACCGATACCAGAAAGAAATAATTTTGCCAGATGCTCCGGGTAAAACGCACCGAGCGGCTAACAATCTCCTGGAAAGGCGCCACAAAGGAGATGCCCACCCGGCCCAAACCAAAGGTTGATTGGCGCTTGCTGGTGATCGAAAGGAGGATAACGTTGACGACAATCAGAACGATACCGCCAACGACTAGAACCATCTTTTTGGAGAACATAAAGCTTTGTTCAATTTTTGGGATGTTTTCGGAGATGCGCGATCAGTTGACCACAACTTCTTTGAGGATTTCAAGGTTGTCGAGAGCCTTCCCCGAACCCAGCGCTACAGTTGACAATGGATCCTCGGTAACCGTAACCGGTAAACTTGTTTCCTCTCTGATCAGCTTATCCAGATTCTTAAGCAGGGCTCCGCCTCCGGTTAAGATAATCCCGCGATCGACAATATCGGCGGATAATTCGGGCGGTGTCTGCTCCAGGGCAATTTTAACCGTCTCAACGATGGCATCAATCTGTTCAGAAATTGCAATTCGGATTTCCTCTGAATCTATCGATAAAATCTTGGGAATTCCGGAAGCAAGATCGCGGCCTTTAACCTCAATGGTCTCCAGGTTCTGAGAATCCGGATATGCATTGCCGATTGACGTTTTTATCGTTTCGGCCGAACGCTCGCCGATCAGCAGATTATATTTGCGTTTGATATATTGAATGATCGCTGAATCCATTTTGTCACCGGCCACCCGAACCGACCGGCTATAGACAATTCCCTTGAGCGAGATCACGGCAACCTCAGTCGTACCGCCGCCAATATCCACCACCATGTTACAGGTCGGTTCGGTGATAGGAAGTCCGGCTCCGATCGCTGCAGCCATGGGTTCCTCAATCAAAAACACCTCCCGGGCCCCGGCGGACTCGGCAGATTCTCTGACGGCGCGCTTTTCAACCTGAGTGATTCCCGAGGGTACTGCAATAATAATGCGTGGTCGTACAAAGGTTCTGCGATTATGAACTTTGTGGATAAAATGTCGCAACATGGCCTCGGTCACTTCAAAATCAGCGATGACACCGTCGCGCATCGGGCGGATGGCTAAAATATTGCCGGGAGTTTTACCCAGCATGTTTTTGGCTTCAGCCCCGACCGCCAAAACGCGGTTCTTGGATCGGTTACCCGTGCTGACGGCCACCACCGATGGTTCACTGAGTACAATGCCGTCCCCTTTTACATAAACAAGGGTATTGGCGGTGCCCAAATCAATGGCCAAGTCATTTGAAAACACACCTAAAATTCGGTCAAAAAATAGATTCATACGAAAAAGCCTCGCTGGAAAAAATGTATATAAATATTCAAGGGATGGCTAACAGATTTATTGTAGCATGACAAGCAAAAATAATCATTAAAAATTCTTCAAACAATTAGATTCATCACCGCATCGTGCAGTTCAGGCCTGAATTTCTTAATGCGTTCATTGTCACGTGTGGGGTGCACGCGATTGGTCAACAAAATGACAATCACCGACTGCTCAAGATCCATCCAGAAAGAAGTGCCGGTAAATCCCAGATGCCCAATGCTGTTTTGTGAAAAACCCTGCCCACAGCTGGAGCCGGTCAGACTCGGTGTATCAAACCCCAAAGCTTTGTCGGTGCCGGGCAAGCGTTGGAAAAATTGATGCAGCAGCTCCTGCTGAAACAACCCGGTGTTTGTTCGACCGTGATAGGCAAACAACAACTCGATCAAGAGGCGATTGATATCGTCAGCGGCCCCAAAAAGGCCGGCATGCCCCTCAATGCCGCCGACCGCATAAGCATTTTCATCATGTACTTGGCCTTCTAAAATTTTTTGGCGCCAGGGGCAATTCTCTGTGGCTGCAAAACTTACCCTGCCGTCTTCAATGTTATCGGGGATAAAAAAAAGACGGTTGATCCCCAGGGAGTGATAAATCTCATCGGCAACAAAATGATCGAGCCGCCGCTGTGCAATGTGTTCAACAACCCAGGCCAGAATCATGAAGCCCAGGTCACTGTAGACAACCGTTTGACCGATGGGATTGATGCGCGGCTCCTGCACCAGTTGCTTCCGCAGTGCTTTTCTGCGTGAATCGGTCGCAACGCCGTTTAGGGCCTCATAGTATGGCCGATAGTCGGGAAGTCCTGAATTATGATAAAGTAAATGTTTGAGCTTTATCCTCGCCTTATCGGTGTGCTCAAATTCAGTCAATAATTGGCCAAGGTGCTGCTCCAATTTGATTTGATTTTGCTGGACAAGCCACATTACCGCCAGCGTCGTCGCCAGGGGCTTGGTCAAGGATGCTAAATCAAAAATCGTTTCGGGGGCCACAGGCACTCGGGAATCAAGATTTGCAACCCCGTAAGCGTCAAATAAAACGGTTTCTCCTTTTTTTGAGACTAGTAAAACGCCGCCGGGAAATATCTTCTCAGTAACGGCTTGTCGCATCAATTCATCAACTTCGGTCATCTTGTATGGATTATAAGGATTGATAGTGGCTCCTGCCGTTGTCTGGTTGTCTGTGAAACCGTTTGTTGATCGTCGTCCGTTGTCCATTGCAATACGATTGTGGTTCTGAGCAACTTACAAATATTCGTTCTACAACTGGCAATGGACGACTGACAATTAACTGATTGTTGCCGGCTGTGAAAATGAAAGAAGTTGTTTTTCGGTATCCAGGGTCGCCTCAATGCCGAACGGTACCGTCATGTTTTGCTTTCCATGTCCGATATCGAAGCCTGCCAGAATCGGGATGGGCATATCCTGAAAATGTTCCTGGAAAATCCGGTAAATTCTGTCCAAAGCCCCACAATCTTTAAAACTGCCGAGTACCAATCCGGCAATCCCTTTGAAACAGCCGGCCATTTTCATTTGAGACACCATCCGGTCAATGCGGTAAGGCGCTTCTCCCCGATCCTCAAAGAGCAAAATGTGATTCTTAAATCCGGCTTGAAAGGGGGTTCCCAGCAGGTGACACAGTGTGTTGAGGTTGCCGCCAATTACAGGGCCTTTTGCCTGTCCCGCCTGTATAACAATGCCATCGGCGGTGGTAATCTCAAGTGGCGCATCAGATGCGATCGCGGTCGTCAGGATACTGCGGGTGAACTCGGAAGCCGTCGCCAGAGTGGTCACCATCGGGCCGTGAAAGGTCACCAGTCCGCTGCGGGCTGTAATGGCCGTCAGCAGCGCCGTAATATCACTGAATCCAATGAAAACCTTTGGATTTTTCTGTATACGATCAAAATTCACCAAGGGCAAAATTCGCAGAGAGCCAAACCCGCCCCTGGCGCAGATGATGCCCTGAACTTCCGGGTCTTTAAACAACCGATTGACCAGCTGCGCACGCGTCGCATCAGGTCCGGCCAGATATCCGGTCTTATCGAAAATCTCATCACTTACCCGCGTTCGAAATCCCAGGGACTCCAGCATGCTTAATCCCTGCGAAAAAATTTCACGATCAAAAGGACCGGCCGGCGCCGCAATACCAATGGTGTCGCCGGGCTTTAAACGGGGAGGACGGATCAGGTTATCACTTGAAAGCGCCATAGTATTCCAAAGTTTCGTATGCCATTGTTCGGGTATTGGTCAGCAAACAACTGTTTAATTGGTTTGATTGGTTTAATTCGTTCAATTGGTTCAAATGAATCCAACCAATTCAACCAATGAAACAAATAAAACAAATTGAACAAATCCTCTAATCTCTCAATCTTTGAACCTTATTGACAACCACTACCATGAGTGCTAATTAAAACCGTTTCCTGTGTCGGGGCGTAGCGCAGTCTGGTAGCGCACTTGAATGGGGTTCAAGGGGTCGGAGGTTCAAATCCTCTCGCCCCGACCAGTAAAACCAATTCGTTGGATCACGGGCCGCTTTTTCTGAATCCAAATATTTGGCAACTTGCGCCGTTTGCCCGTTTGCAGGCTAAGGCTTTTTTAAAGTGCTTTTGAGCCGGATGGTTGCATCTCAACGTCATAGTTACGGTCTTGCGGCCCGATAAAGGTTGAATACCCTTCAAAGATCCGCCTCGCATCATACCACGGCTGGCAGCGGACCACACCACGCTGCATACCTGTATTTATAGCACAAACTATGTTGGGTCTCAAATTTTGCGGATATTTGACTAAAAACTTGAGTGTTGCGTCATCGTGCTATATCATGTAGGCATGTATAATTTTAAAAGGAGATTCAATATTTTTAAAGATGGTGAATTCAATTATTTCAGCAACCGGAAGTTACATTCCGCATGCGGTCGTACCCAACACGCATTTTCTTGACAATGAGTTCTACGGGGAAGACGGCCAGAAGCTTGAGCGATCAAACGCCGAGATTATCAAAAAACTCCAGGAGATTACAGAAATCCAGGAACGGCGATACGTAACCGACGATCTTACTACCTCCGACATTGCCTGCATGGCGGCAGAAAAGGCATTGGATGGCATCGATAAGGAAAGCATCGATTGCATCATTGTGGGTCAAAATTTAGGGGATGTTAAAGCAGACAACATCAGAACCGATATGGTTCCCAGTATCGCAGCCCGCGTGAAGCACAAACTGCGCATAAAAAATCCGTACACCGTCGCCTTTGATATTCCGTTTGGTTGTCCCGGCTGGTTGCAGGCAATAATTGTAGCCGATTATTATATCAAATCGGGGGATGCAAAGCGTATCCTGGTCATTGGTGCTGAAATCCTGTCCCGGGTGTCGGACCCCCATGATATTGACAGCATGATCTACGCTGACGGCGCCGGCGCAACCTTAGTTGAAGCCACGGACCGAGATGTCGGTATTCTATGCCATGTGACGCGATCGGATACATATGATGAGGTAAATCTTTTAACGTTGGGTGAATCCTATAACCCCAAAAGAAATGGCAATGATTTATTTATTAAAATGGATGGCCACGAAATATACAAATATGCCGTCAGAAAAGTCCCGCAGGTGGTCAAGAAAAATCTCGATAAAGCCGGAATCGAGCTAAGTGATGTCCAAAAAGTCTTGATTCACCAGGCGAATGGAAAGATGGATGAGGCGATTTTAAAACGATTGTTTAAGCTTTACGATACCAAAGAGATCCCTGTCGACATTATGCCCATGACCATTTCCTGGTGCGGTAACAGCTCGGTTGCCACCCTTCCGACCATGTTCGATCTGATACAGCGGGGAAAATTGGACAATCATCGACTTCATTCCGGAGATATTGCCCTCTTCGCCTCGGTTGGCGCAGGCATGAATATTAATTCAATGGTTTATCGGATGCCGTAATTGAGCGATACACGCTCAATTAATGATTATTCGTTATTAGAATTCAATGGCCGGCTCATTTTTTGCCAATAACAGATAACGAATAACTTATAGCGTCCGCAACGGGCGCTATCACCGCTGGTAGGCCGCCCGGGCCGCTTCGACCATCGCGAGCATGTTTTCGGTAGAGGTACCCGGAGCAACAGCACATCCCGGTGCCAGTATTTGGATCCCGTCATCAATACACTGCTGGCATTCCCGCCGCACCGTTTCAGGATCCTTCAGATACAGTACTTCAGCAACATCCGCTCCGCCCATCAGAATGATATCCGGACCGCAAAGCTCACGCGCCAGCTGTGCGCTCGCCTTGGGCTCCAGGCTGAGAATTTCCGCGCCGGTTTGGCCCATATATTCAATAATGGGATCGACATTGCCGCAAATATGCAGAATTTTAGGGACCGGAATGGCAGCGAACTGCTTCTGCTGGTAGGGCAACTCAAGATCACGATAGGTATTTGCCTGTATCAGCAGCGGTGATGCCGTCATGTCCTCGCAGGCAATGATATCGGCACCGGCTTCAACGAGGGCTTTTGCCAGGCTAGTGCCGGCTTTCTCGGCGACGTCCAGAAAGGGGTTGATTTTTTCAGGCGCCCTGACGGTGGCTTTTAACAGGGGAACGATGTCCAGCAGGGCACCGGCAATGGTAAACGGGCCAATGATTCCGGCCACAATAGGCACTTCACCCTTTAATTCCTCCTTCAGTATCCTGACGGCCTTCAACACCTCCGGAATCGTTCCCCGTTGAAGAAAATCATCGGGAAATTCCGGCGTATCGTCCAATTGGTAAGGCGGTGGATGATCGATACCGGGAATCCCTTCCTCCCCGTCCGGACCCGTACCCGATTTTAGGGTACATCCCAGGGCCTCGGCCTCAATGGTCTGGGAAAACGGTACTCTGACCGCATCGAAACCCAGCACGGTATGGGCAGCCAGGGCCTGTTTCGCCATGACTTCCCCTTTTAAGTGGCCTTCGGGCCAAAAGGCGCCAGCTTTCTCCATCTGTTCATAAGTCACGGTAGAATTGGCGCCGAAACATGGCATCCGGTCAGCCTCTTCATGGTTTAGAACCGCCATTATCCTTTCTCTGGCATTCATCTTGAATTCTCCTTCCGTGGGCTCGGATTACGGCCTGCATTGTGCACCTGCCCGAAAGTTCCCGCCGGCGGGTGCCATAAAATGTAGAAAACTTGATTCTGCAAGATAGAACAGAATAACACCTAAATCAATGCCTGCGGCTGCCCACCAGGGAATAATCCAATCCCATCTCACTGACCTCCGCTTTAATCCGTTGATAGAGCTCGAGATACTCATCAGTAGGGGTCACTGTTTTCAGGTTGTAACACTCACTGATCTTCTGTCCCTTGGGCGCCTCTTTTATTTTATCCTCGTACTTGGGCAGGATCTTATTGACCAGGGCGTTGGCATCCTTGCGGGTCATGCCCGAAAGCGCAGCGGCGTGAGCGGCTTCGGCAGCAATACGGCCTTCCATACCCGTACAGTGCTCAGGATACATGTTGCGCGCCGATGCCGCCGGCGACAGGGCTGCCCCGGAAACCGAGGCGGTAACACCATGGTTGATCAATTCATAGCAGGCGAAATCGGTACAGGGTCCGGCAGCAATAAACGTATTTGCAAAATGCAGCATGTGTGTGTTGCGCGAAATCGCCTGGTGGCACATGGCGATCAGCCAGAGCATGGCCCGGGTGGTGTTGCACGTTTCATGGATATCAATAGGGAAAAAATTGGTGTATTCGGTCATGAAGGCCATCCGGCCTAGGAAAAGATGGGCAAGGGTGTTGATGGCGCTGCCTTCCGGTCCCCCGGCATACCCGCCCATCAGCGGGCCCATCAGCCCCCCCAAGGGATAAGTGGTGCGCAGCAGAAAGGGAACTTTTTTCATGCGATCGTAATCCACCTTCATCTCGGCAATGGCGCCCATTAGCACACCGTCGCGGTCAAGGGCCCCGAATTCGCGCCGGGCTGCGGCGATCATGGCATCCGCCTTTTCAGCGGCCGACACCTGGGTGTACATACCCTTACCCGGATGCCCCACCCGAATGGCCGCCTCACGACGTTTGCCCACGTCCCAAATGGCAGCTTCGACTTCCGCGGGCGAACCGGAACGCACTTCGATGCCACCCAGGGTATGCAGGATGGAGCCGGCTGAAAAACAATCCGCCAGATCTTCTTTAGCCGTACTCATGGCCGCTTGCAGGAAAACCTCCTCCGGATAAGGGGTACCTACCAGGGTGAAGTTACAAAACGGCGGACGCGGGTCTTCCAACTGGCGGGGATACTGGGTGCGCTGATCCCGACCCTCGCCCCAGGTGATCCGATCGGCAGATGAATTTAAGGCCACTTCCAGCTCGTCACGGGTAAATTTAATAACACGTTCGGTATCGGTGCAATATATCCCTACGGTCAGGAAATAGTCGATGGCGGCCTCAAACAGCCGATCCACCATGGCATCGTCGGAGGGAATGACCTCCTCAGGGTTATATTTGATGTCATATTTTTCAACCATTTTTTTGGATGTTCGCACCACGCGCATGTCAAAATCACGCTCTTTTACCAGTTCACCGGTCTCACTTCGGCGCACGACTTCCCAGAAATCTATCATTTTATTGCTCCTTACTTCCCATTTATCAGGATTTTGGGTTCAAGTTCAGGTAACGCTATTCTGCCAGCCGGTCGGCCTCGGCAATGGCCTCGCTGGTTGTGCGACCGTAGCCATCCGATCCGATCTCCTTTGCCCATTCCCGCACCACCGGCGCTCCTCCCACCATCACTTTAAACCGGTCACGGAGACCCCGTTCTCCAAGCTGCTTGATCAGTTCGGGCATATAGATCATGGTCGTGGTCATCAGGGCCGACGCCGCGATAATGTCGGCATTTTCCTTCTCGGCGGTCTCGATGAATTGCCTCACCGGCACATCCCTTCCCAGATCGATCACCTCGTAGCCGGAAACCGATAAAAATAGTTTAATAATGTTTTTCCCGATATCGTGCACGTCCCCCTGGATCACGCCTAAAACAACTTTACCCTTGGTTTGGGTCTGCGACTTGAGTTCCGCTATTTTGGGTTTCAACACCTCGACCGCAGCGTTCATGGCTTCTTCGGCCAAGAGCAGCTCGGTCAAAAAGACTTCCCCTTTTTCGAACTGGTCTCCTAACACCGACATTCCCGGACTGAAACCATTTTCTAATGCTTCCAGCGGACTCATGTCCTGATCCAGCGCAGCTTGGGCCAGCGCGGTTGCCTTGTCGGGATCGCCGTCAATAATTGCCTCCCTCATCTGTTGTAAAAGTTCTGTCATAGTCTGTTTCTCCTTTTGCTAGGTACGATCCGTTGGTTGTGATCTGTAATCTCGGCTTGTCCGCTCTTATTTCATTTGGACCGGGCAAACCGGACCCATTATCGTAAGTTTTAATCGTAAATGATCATAGATCTAAAATGATGTCAAGCTTTTTTTAGGATTATTAACAAAAACATGCAGGTCAGGCATGATAAACGACCGTCCGTCACATATCGGAATTCTTGGGGCCGCTGAAGATCCAAAAATATTTTAAAATAATAATATTATATACTTGACATGATTAGAAATCACATATATTAAGTTTTATAACCTATTGAAATAAGGCAGTCACACATAAAAAAACCTGGATGCAAATAAAAAAAGATTGCCTTCTTATCGAAAGTATTATAATGTTTGTGATTATAAAATTCATAATAGTTATGATTAAAAATTAATGGAGTCTGCTATGAACCCGTTTTCCGCATCGCCCCCTTTGGAATCAATAAAAAATCCCTTAATCAGCCAGGAACAAATCGAGCGATTGCGCCGCAATCTAAATGGCAAAGCGCGCGACTTGCTGCTGTTCGACCTGGCCACCCAGACCGGCATGCGTTTAAAGGATCTGTTGGGTTTGAAGGTGGGTGATATTCAGGGATTATCGGTCGGCAAGGAAATCCCTGCCACCCGGGAGCTAAGCTATCTGGAAAAACCCGTGATCCTAACTGAGACGCTGGATCGTACCATAAAAAAATACATGGATAGAGATGCAAAGCGTCCGGATGACTACCTGTTTCAATCCCGCAAAAGAGCCCGGCCGCTCAATCTGCCCAGCGCTTCAAATATGATCAGCGGGTGGTTTCAGGCGGCGGGAATCGACGGGTTTAGCGGTGCCCGGGGGCTCAACAAGATTTGGCGACTGTACTTTAAAAATACGGCCGAAGGAACCAAGCCGAAGGTGTACACAGATCCGATTGGTACCCTAAAACCGATCAAAACAACGACCTTGCAGGAGGTGGTCTATCAGCGGTTGTTGAAAGCCATTATCGCGGGCCGCATCCCGCCGGGCGAACAGCTGGTGCTCGGTAAAATTGCGGCGCAGTTTCGGGTCAGCCCCATGCCGGTGCGCGAGGCCTTTAACCGCTTGGCTGAGGCGGGGGTGATCACCTTGCAGAAAAAGAAGAGTGCGGTAGTCAACACTCTGTCCGAAGAGGATTTGATGGAAATTCAGCAGATTCGCATCAATCTGGAGACCATGGCAGTGGAAATGGCGTGTCGCTTGATAGACTCCCGGACTTTGGATGATTTGCAGGTGCTGCATCAGGCCTATCTTGAAGCATTCCGCGTCTTCAAGGTGGATGAGGTTCTGCGGCTCAATCGCGAGTTTCATTTCACGATCTATGCCGTCACCCGGATGCAGCGGCTGCTGAATATCATTAATGGCCTGTGGGATCAGATCAGTCCCTATTATCACATCCTTTTGCGTAAAAAGGAGCGCCTCTATACGGAAAAGCATGCCGATACCCATGGCCAGCTGTTGGAGAGATTGAAACAGAGGGATGTTGAAGGCAGCGTTCAGGCTCTGCGCGCCGATCTGCAAAACGCAGCAGAGTTAATTATCACCGAATTTAAAAAGCATCGCGAGTTCGAATTTATTTAATCTTGCCGGTTTCCATATAATTGGTGATTCTGCCGGCTCGATAAGCCCGATTGAAAGCCTCAACCACATCCGGATCAAACTGGGTGCCATCGCCCTCATTAATAATTTTAATAATGACGCTATCCTCCATTTTTTTTCGGTAAGCGCGGTCGGAGGCCATCGCATCGTAGACATCGGCCACCGATAAAATTCGGGCCAAAAATGGAATATCCTGGTCCTTGATCCCATCCGGATAACCGCTGCCATCAAAACGTTCATGATGGGAGCGAATAATTTGCCTTTCTTTTTCCCACAAACCCAGCTGCTCGAGAATGTTGGCTCCGATGACCGGATGATCCTTGATCTTTTCAAATTCATCTTTTGTCAATCGGCCGGGTTTAAGCAAAATATCATCGCGGATGCCGATTTTGCCGATGTCATGCAGGTGGCCGGCAAAATTGAGAATGTCCAGCTCTTCTTTCGAACATCCGAGTTGCTTGCCCAGCACGATGGAAAGTCCGGTAACGCGACTGGAATGTTGCCGCGTATATAAGTCCCGGGCCTCAACTGCTTTTACAAATGCATAAAGGGTGGCGAATAGATTTTCATAGATATTTTCATAGAGGGCCAGGTTTTCAATGGCCTGGGCTGCACTCTGGGCTAAAAAGGAAAGATAATAAAGATCTTTTTCGGCAAAGCGCTTTTTCCCTTGATCCACCATGGCCGTGATCACACCGAAAACCTTATCCCGAATTTTTAGAGGCACAATCATGGCCGAGTTGACTTCATCCGGCAAACCGTTGTTCGCGCTATGCTCAGAGATCAATAGCGGTATCTGATCCGAGACGACTTCCATTATCATTTTGACGCTTTGCGGATCTAACTCGACAGTGGACGGCGTCTGTGACCCCCCATAAGTGGTTTTCCAATTCGGGGAACCCGCAGAACCGACAGATTCAGCTGATGAAGATGACACCTTAATCGGTTCCTCAACCGTTTCATTAATTACATAAAAATCGGTATAATCCGCGTGAGAAAC
>JASFIX010000061.1:0-12054 GCA_050122435.1 Desulfobacterales bacterium | reverse complement strand
GGTTTTCATTGCGGTCCTCCCATTCGGGGTGAAATTGTATAGTTTTGGGTGATTTTGATGCTTTTGTATCGTTAACTGGTTTGTTTCCGTTATTCAACCATCAAGATATTATTTTTTTAATGTACTTCTAACGATTGAACTGGATTATTTGCACAAATTTTTAACAGTTAATGTTATTTATGGTAATATATAGTTATTTTGTTATTATAATTTTCACAAGCTCAGTTTTTTATTGACTAAATATTACTAAAACATATAGAAAGACACTTTCGATTATTAGTTAGTCAATAAAATTCTGTAGAATTCGAGGAGAATCCAATGAATCCCCTCCTTAACACCAAAGAAGTTGCGCGGTTGCTCAACGTCAATGAAAAGATGGTTTATACCCTGGTGGCCGAAAAAGGCTTGCCGGCTTCCAAAGTAACGGGGAAATGGCTCTTTCCAAGACATCTGGTAGAACAGTGGGTTGAAACCCAGACCATCAACTATCCCGACACCGGCAAACTGATGTCTCTCCAGCAGGGAATACTCGTTTTGGCAGGCAGCAACGATCCTTTGCTGGACAGAGCGATTTCACTTTTTAACAGCCAGTTTCAAGCGCCACTGGCCGTGTTCGGAAACCTGGGCAGCATGGGAGGCTTGCGGGCTTTGCGGCAAAATCTTTGCCATATCGCGTCAAGCCACCTGCTGCAGGAAGATGAAGAGGAATATAATTTTGAATATGCTTTTCAGGAGTTGGACTCAATGCCGGCCGTTGTCAATTTTTCCAGGCGTGAGCAGGGTATTCTGGTGGCGGCGGGCAACCCCAAAAACATTTCCGGTGTAGCCGATCTGGCCAAACCCGGTATGCGTATGGTTAACCGACCGTTGGGCACCGGTACGCGCTTATTGCTGGATCGTGAATTCAAAAAGGCCGGCATCCAGGGAGAAAAAATTGATGGATATGATATTGAGGTGCATCGTCATCTGGATGTGGGGCTGGAGATTGTAGCGGGACGGGTGGACGCCGGTCCCGGAATCGGTGCGGTGGCCGGATTATTAGACATCGGGTTTATTCCCATTCGCTGGGAAAGATTTGATTTGATGATTCTAAAAGATCACTTTTTTGATGAAGGGATTCAACAATTTTTGTCCCTGCTGCATGAAGCGCAGTTTCGCCAAATAGCTGAGGCATTGAATGGTTACGACATTAGCATGAGCGGGAAGATGGTATTTCCTCAAGATTCGGAAAAGGAGGTCTAGATGAAGCGATATCGATTATTGTCAATACTGGCGGTTTTGGGATTAGGAATACTGGTATTCCAATTTTTTCTGCTGACAAATTCAATGGCAGCGGAGAAAGAAAAAATCATCATATATCATGCCGGGAGCCTTAAGATTCCATTTGCAGAAATGGAACAACGGTTTGAAAAACAGCATCCAACACTCGATGTTATTCGCAAAGCCGGTGGCAGTACTAAGATGGCGCGCTTGATTTCCGATCAAGGCCAAACGGCAGATATAATGGCTTCGGCGGACTATGCCGTCATTGATAAATCTCTGATCCCGGCAAAGGCCAGCTGGAACATTCGTTTTGCTACCAATCAACTGGTACTCTGCTATACGGACAAGAGCCGTTATGCCAAAGAAATCAACGCGGCTAATTGGTATGACATCCTGGCCCGCAATGATGTTGTCTGGGGGCATTCGGACCCCAATTTGGACCCCTGTGGCTATCGCAGCCTGATGGCCCTTCAACTCGCTGAAAAATTTTATAATCAACCGGGCCTTTACGATCGGCTGATTGCCAACCGCCCCAAAGAGAATGTCAAAGCAAAGGCCGTCGAACTGGTCGGGCTGTTGAAAGAAGGAAAAATGGACTATGGCTGGGAATATCTTTCGGTCGCGGTACAGAACAATCTAAATTATGTCCAATTGGACGATCACATAAATCTGGGAAATTACAAATTTGATGAATATTACCGCCAGGCCAGGGTCAAAGTAACCGGGAAAAAACAAGGAACCTGGATGACCAGAACCGGCAAATCCTGCACCTATGGTGTTACCCTGATCAAAGGTAGCAGCAATCCGAATGGTGCATTGCTTTTTTTGCAATATTTGTTGGATCCGCAGGGCGGGTTGGAAATTTTAAATTCGATGGGGCAACCGCCGTTTGTGCCGTGTCGCGTGCCGACAGAACAGGCGTTCGAAATGATGCCGGCGCAGCTAAAAGAGCTCGTCGAGATTCGTGAATAAAAATGACGGGTGTAAATTGAGCTTGTATTGAAACTCAGAAGTTTCCGAACAGACTTTTTGTGAAAGGAGCAAACAATGAAACGAATTCTATTCAGTATGCTGGCCTTCGTGCTAATGATCGGATTTATGTCGGCGGAAGCTTTTGCCGGAGAAAAGATTATTAAAATGTCCACAACCACCAGCACCCAGGCATCAGGGCTGCTGGACATTTTACTACCAGAGCTGCAAAAGGATACCGGTATTGAGGTCAAGGTCATTGCCAAAGGAACCGGGGCGGCCATTCGGGACGGTATGGACGGCAATGTCGATGTCATATTTGTGCATGCCAAAGCCCGCGAAGAAAAATTTGTTCAGGAAGGTTATGGAACCCAGCGCTATGCGGTCATGCATAATGATTTTATCGTCCTGGGTCCCCAAAAAGATCCGGCTGCAATAAAGGGGATCACCAATGCCGCCGAAGCCCTTAAAAAAATTGCTGCGGCAAAAGCGGTATTCGTTTCTCGCGGTGACGACAGCGGCACTCACACCAAAGAGCAGGCGCTGTGGGAATCCACCGGCTTACAGATGGAAAAAACGATGCAAACCATCGTGAAAAAGGGCCAGAAAAAAGAAATCAGTTTTGTCAATCCTAAAGGATTGGGGCAATGGTACCTTTCCATCGGCCAGGGAATGGGCAAGGCGCTGACTTTCGCCGATGAAAAACAGGGCTATATCCTGGCGGACAGAGGGACCTACATCAAATATAAATTCGGTCGGGACGTGCCGATTGACCTGGACGTGCTGTGTGAGGGCGATCCGGCCCTGGCAAACCCCTATGGGGTGATCCCGATCAATCCCAAAAAACACCCGCATGTCAAATACGATTTGTCCAGATCCTTTGCCGAATGGCTGGTTTCTGAAAAGGGGCAGGCGGTTATTGATAATTACCGGCTTTTAGGAAAGCAATTGTTCTATCCGGATGCGGTAAAATAGGTTGAGCCGGTTGAGCCCGTTGAGCCCGTTAGCCCGTTGAGCCCGTTTAGCCGGTTGGCCAGTTAAGCTTAAGCTCAGACCTTTTCATTTTATTTAACCGGCACAACCGGCTAACGGGTTAACCGGCCAACCTGTTGATAGAAACTATTTGCATTGTTAAAGGCATGAGCATTTTTAAAATTACTTAATTAAATATGAGCACCACCAATGGACCTTCTAATTGACAGCTTTATTTCCGCCATCGCTTTAGTCATTTCCCTGGACAGGGAGATGGTCGACATCGTTGCCGTCTCTTTAAAGGTCAGCTGTTATTCTACTTTTTTTTCAAGTCTTTTGGGGATACCGATCGGATTCCTGGTGGCATTTGAATCCTTTCGAAGTAAGCGCTTTGTGATTACCTGCCTGAATACCCTGCTGGCGGTTCCGACCGTGGTGATCGGGCTCTTTGTTTATGCCTTTATTTCCCGTCGTGGCGTATTGGGTTTTTTCGATCTGCTTTATACCCAAAAGGCGATTATTATCGGCCAGACCTTGCTTATCATTCCGGTGGTTGCTGCTTTTACCATCGCAGCCATCAGCAGAATCGACCGGCGCTATCGCAAAACAGCCATGACCCTGGGCGCCAATCGTTTGCAGACCGCCTTTGTGATATTCAGAGAAGCACGTTACGGCATTGTGGCTGCCGTGATTGCCGCTTACGGTCGTGTGATTTCCGAAGTGGGCATCAGTATGATGCTGGGTGGTAACATCCGGGGCTTTACCCGCACAATGACCACCGCCATGGCCCTGGAATATGACAAAGGGGCCTTTACGCTGGCAGTGGCCCTGGGGATTGTGCTTTTAGGTCTGAGCTTTGCAATGAACCTTTTGTTTCATTTATTTCAGGGAAGGGTCCGGTCCTGATGATTTTTGATATATCAGATCTGACCAAAAGATACGGTGACCGGACCATACTGGATATCTCCGAATTAAGCTTTAAAAAAGGCGCCATATACGGCCTTCAGGGACCCAACGGCGCCGGCAAGACCACTCTGTTAAATATTCTGGCCTTTTTGGAGTATCCGAATTCCGGAAGTGTTCTTTATAAATCCAAACCGGTGCAGTATGTGGAACCTTATCTGCAGCGATTACGAAAAGAAGTGGTTCTGGTGGATCAACTGCCGCTTCTTTTTTCAACCACTGTATTTAAAAATCTGGAATTCGGCTTAAAAATCAGGGGTCTTGAAAAAGAAGAGCGAAAGCGTCGAATTGTAAAAGGCCTCGATATGGTGGGAATGGGCGATTTTATACATGCGCCTGCCCATCAGCTTTCAGGTGGAGAAACCCAGCGGGTGGCGCTGGCTGCCCGATTGGTATTAAAGCCGGAAATACTACTTTTAGACGAACCCACCGCCAATGTGGACGCCGCCAGTGCCCAGCAGATCAAAGAAGCCGCTTTAATGGCGCGCCGGGAATGGAATACCACCTTGATTATTGCCAGCCATGATCGGGACTGGCTTTATGATGTCTGCGATCAGGTTTTGCACCTGTTTAAAGGCCGCTTATTTGGAACCGGTAAAGAAAATATCCTTTTCGGACCCTGGCGCCCGTATAAAGACAGGCTGTGGGAAAAAGACTTATCTGACGGCCAGCGCATCCGCGTATCTGAACCACCGGATCCTGATGCCGTGGCCATTGTCGAGCCCACTTCCATTGCCGACGCCTCCGATACGAAGTTGGCTGACACTGATACAGATATCCTTGAAGGAATGGTTTCTCGTTTGGCAATTGAAAAAACCGATGCTGAAATTGTGGTGACCATTTTGATCAGCAACCTGCCGTTTACGCTGAAATTATCCCGACAGCAAATCCAGCAAGAAAATCTTTATCCCGGCAAGAAGGTCAGGCTTCAGTACAACCCCAAGTCCGTTAAGTGGCTCTAAAATGGTTTCAAAACCTTAAAGGGTTCTGGGTTCTGCGTTCAGGGTTCAAAGGTTGAGCGCGTGTTGCGTGTCACGAGTTCCGATTTGATTGAGCTATATGCCGGCGGCCAGTAGCTAGAGGCCAGAACCCTTGAACCCTTGAACCTCTGAACCTTTATTAAAAAATAGCAAAAATATACCGAATGGCAATGAAGGTCATCGTAAGGACGAGGATTATCTTTATGATTTTGGCGGGTAGGTACTTTTGCAGCCGGGCGCCGCAGTATATGCCCAGAAAGCCTCCGGCGCCAAATAAGGCGCCCAGCGTCCAGTCCGGCGCAATGGACAATCCGGTATAGGCAAAGAATGGTGCGATTCCGGCATAAAAAACGACTCCGGCGATTGAAGTGACAAATGTGGCCATCAAGGTGGCGCCGGCGATGGTGTATACAGGCAGGCCGAAAAAGGCAACCAGAAACGGCGCGATAATTGCCCCCCCGCCGATACCATAGGTTCCACCGACGATCCCAACGATAAACGACAGCAAAAGCAGGCCGATTGTATTGAACGTAAAGACTTCTCCATAGAAACTGTAGCTGTAGCGCTTGAGTGAAAACTTCACGGTTCTGACAGCCGGCATTGTCTTTGCCTCGGATTCAGCGGTTATCTCTTCTTTATTATTTTTATTATAAAATCGTTCCTCGACGGCTTTGGCTTTTTCAATTGCCAGGTCATCTTTTTTGATCATGGAATAAACCAGTCTCAGACCGATGTATAGCAGCACGCATCCCGCAAAAAACTTGAAATTTTTCGGATCCGGCAAATAAAGAATTCGGATAATAGCCCCGATAAATATGCCCGGCAGGGTCCCGAGAATAATCACCCAGGCCAGCGGCCAGGCCATCCGTCTTTCGCGCATGTAGCGATAGACACCGCTGGGGATCGCTACGATATTATAAAACAGATTTGTAGGAGAGACTGCCGGGCTGGTGAACCCCAAAAAGCTGACCTGAAATGGCAATAAAAGGAAGGCACCGGATACACCGGCGGAGGCAACAAACAGCGAAACACAAAATGCCACCAGAAACGGGATCAAAGGAGACACGGTAACGCCTGAAACTTCAAAATACATGATTTAAATTCTCCTCACCGCAGAGGCGCAGAGGGCGAAGAGCGTAAGACTTTTTATAAAAAAAATCTTTGCGAACTCCCTGCCCTGTTGAATCCTCCTAAGGAGGGCAGCCCGTGGCTGCATTCAACAGGGTGAACGTCTCTGCGGTGAATAAATTGGCTTGGATCAATTCGTTGCCGTTGATCGCTTATTAAGCTATTTTTGCATGAATAGCAAATATGAAAAACCATCCGGCTTGCTTTTCACTTTGCTTAACGCTTGAATTTGTTTTAAAATTATAATAAGAGTTTCAACTTTGACAAAATAAAAATGATAACCACCTTATTGAAAACCTTGACCTTGGAAGGGCACACTGCCATCTATCCATGTTACCCAAAGCCAGATTGAATCTGCTTAAAGAGAAGGGCAAAACGGTGAAAGTCGGTAGAAACGATCCCTGCCCGTGCGGAAGCGGGATAAAATATAAAAAGTGCTGTTTGGGAAAAGACACTCAGGTTGACCGCGATCCCGGGGCGATGTATGCCCAGAGATACAAAATTCGGCTTAAAGAAGAAGCCGATATTGAAGGCATCCGTAAGGCCGGACAACTGGTATTGGATACCTTTGAGCAGATCAAGGATATGATGCGCCCGGGGGTCAAAACCGATGAAATCAACACCATCGTGCATGAATTTACCATTAAAAAAAATGCTCAGCCGGCGCCCTTGAATTACCGGGGATTTCCCAAAAGCGTTTGTGTTTCAATAAATGAGGAAGTTTGCCATGGTATTCCGGGCAATCGCGTTTTAGCGGATGGAGATATTGTCAATGTTGACATTACATCGGTTTTAAACGGTTATTACGCCGATGCCAACAAAACATTTTTTGTGGGTACACCCGGAGACGATGCTCGTAAAATCGTCGGCGTAGCCAAAGAATGCCTTAAACGCGGGATTTCAATGGTCAAACCCGGCAATACGGTTGGGGATATTGGCTGGGCAATTCAGACTTATGCTGAGGATCAGGGTTGCTCGGTAGTGCGCGATTTTGTCGGCCACGGAGTCGGGTTTGAATTTCATGAATCACCGCAAATACCGCATTTTGGGCAAAAGGGGCAGGGGGTCCGGCTGATTCCTGGCATGGTTTTTACGATTGAACCCATGATTAATCTGGGCGAAAAGGAATTGAGAATCCTTTCGGATAACTGGACGGCGGTTACCAAAGATGGGTCTTTGTCCGCCCAGTTTGAGCAAACCATTCTGGTAACGCCAGGCGGATACGAAAGCCTTACACCTTACGACCTGTACTAATTAGGTTGGCCGGTTGAGCCAGTTTAGCCGGTTTAGCCCGTTAAATAAGGATGAATGCCTTATTTTATCTTTAACGGGCTGACGGGCCCAACCTGAAGAGTATGATTAATTTAAGCTGACTCACCTTGCAGCATGAATAGCTATACGCATTCTAAAGCGGCTCTGATTATACTTCAGACACCAACCCTTCCGGCCGCCTACCCGTCTTCTTAGCGACAATCTGCAAAATTCCCAGCATGAGCAGCACAATCACAATAATACAGGTGCACATGGCATTGGCGCTTGCGGTCCAGCCGTCATTGTCGAGCATGATGATTTCGATAGCTGCCAGATGGACGGTGGCGGAGACCAGGAAAATAACGGCGCTGATGGTGGTCATTGAGCGCATGAAGAAATAGACGAAGTTTTGAAAGAAGGCCACCCGTGAAAGCGGGAATATGATTCTGAAAAAGGTGCGGAAGGTATCCCCGCCCAGGCTGATGGAGGCTTCTTCGATGGATGGATCGATATTTCTCAGATTGGAAATGCTGGATAAGATGCCCAGGGTAAAATTACAGATCACAATATTGATCACAATGATCCAGGGGGTGCCGTAGAAAAAGTAATAGGGTTTGTTAAAGGCCAGGATATAGCCCAGCCCCATTACCAATCCGGGGATGGCCGCCGGCATCACCGACAAAAGATAAATCGTCTGTTTGAAAAAGGGCTTGCGCGTTTCCATGACATAGCCGGCCACCAGGGTAATAAATGCGCCGGCGATGCCAACGATTAAAGAAACCCACACGCTGGTCCAGATGGCGGAATAGCCTCCGATGGATGGGAAACTATAATGCCTGATGGTCAACGACCAGTCATAGGGCCAGATGTTAACAAAAGAACCGATAATTACGGTGGCGAATACCAAAAAAATCGAAAACGTGACCAGGCCGCAATAAATCGTGTAGGAGATCTTTTTCAATGGCCGCGACGGTGGAATGACGGGTCTGGCCGCTCCGCTGATCATGGAAAATGTCTTGCGGGAGATATAGTAATTTAACATGAACGCCATCAGCGACGGCACCAGTAAAATAATACTGATGGTGGCCCCCAGGTCAAAGCGGTATAGATTGGTGACCTGGGCATAAATTTCGGTGGCCAGCACATTGTAATCGGCACCGATAACCACCGGATTGCCAAAATCGGTAATCGTCAGATTGAAGGTCAGGGCAGCCGCGCTGAAAATGCCGTATTTGGCAGATGGAACCGTTATGCGGGTGAACACTTTGAAGGGCGATGCGCCCAGGCTTTCAGCTGCCTCATCCAGCCGGATATCCACCGCCGAAAGGGTGGTGTATAAGATGACAAACGCGTGGGGCAGGCAGTAAAGGACTTCTGATACAATTATTCCGGTGGCTCCGTAAATATTCCAGTCGGTTTTTAAAAGATGGGCCGTAATCAGGCCATTGCGGCCGAACAGGTAAATCAGCGCCAGCGCCTGCACAATGGAAGGCGCCACCAGCGGCAGCATGATGACGTTACGGAAAAAGGTCTTTCCGCGGATCGTTGTGCGGGTCATGGCATACGCGTAAAAGAAAATAACAATCGTGACGATAATCGTGGTGGCAATCGACACATACAGACTGTGCCACAGCGCTCTCAAAGTATATGCGGTGGTGAAATATTTTTGAAAATTTGCCAGGGTAAAATTTGCCAGAGCGAATTCGCCGCCCTTGAAAAAGCTCATCTTGAGGATGGCCGACAGGGGAAAAAGCATAAAAAAGCACAGAATCAGGCCGATAAAAATGGTGACGGTAGGAATAATGAATCGATCGACTTCCATCCGTGCGGCAGAAACCTGATACTGTATGGTAATGTCAGCGGTTGATGAGGAATTATTCATAAATTTAGGTTGACCCGTTGAGCCTGTTGAGCCGGTTTGGCCCGTTTTTCAGGAAAAAGCCCCATTTCTATTATATTTACCGGTAAACGGGCAAACGGGCTAACGGGCTCAACCTTTTTAATATAGGCACTAGATGAGCTTGCGAAATAACTCTGAATACTGATGAAACTCATCCGGCGGGAAATAGAGCTTAAATTTATCCTTTCGCTTTAACCCCAGCTTTTCAAATTCCTTTTCGGAAATGTCCACCAGCATTTCTTCTCCCTCAAGAATGAACGTAATCCTTACGATCGCACCCAGAAAATTAACCACCTCGGCCTCAACTTCAACCACATTGGAAGCCAGATAATTTTCAGCGGGGTGTGTTTCATCGACCAGTTCAATATTTTCGGGTCGAATGGCCAGATAAACTGTCTCTTCTCCGGTATCATCGAGGTTGGAGACCGCCAGCTCCCGGCGGCCAAACTGGACCTTGCCGTTTTTTTTCTTTCCGGTAATAAAATTGGAGATCCCCACAAATTCAGCGATAAAGCTGGTTCTGGGTTTTTTATAGATTTCCCAGGGCGAACCGATCTGCCGGATCTCACCGTCCCGCATGATGGCGACGCGATCTGCCAGCGCCAGCGCTTCTTCCTGATCATGGGTGACGTAAATCATGGTGATGCCCAGTTCTTCCTGCAGTTTTTTGATAACGACTCGAAGGCGCAGCCGGATCTTGGCATCCAACGCGCTCAAGGGCTCATCCAGCAGAAGTACTTTCGGCTTAATTGCCAGAGCCCGCCCCAGGGCTACCCGTTGCTGCTGGCCGCCGCTCAGTTGTGAGGGATAATGGTGTTCCCATTCCACCAGACCCACCAGCTGAAGGATCTCACTGACGCGTTCATCGATCAGCTTCGTTGGCATTTTGCGCATTTTTAGACCAAAGGAGACGTTTTGGTATACCGTCATATTGGGAAACAGGGCATAAGACTGAAACACAATCCCGAAATCCCTTTTTTGCGGGATGACATCGTTGATGACTTTGCCATCATAAAGGACGTCTCCGGTGGTCTGCTGCTCGAATCCGGTAATGATTCTCAACAGGGTGGTTTTGCCGCATCCGCTGGGCCCTAAAAAGCAGACGAACTCACCGGGTGCGATCACCAGATCAACGTCTTTGACGGCCACCAGTTCGCCAAATTTTTTACTGATGTTTTTTAAAACAAGCTGCTTGGAAGTGGTTTCCATACGAAGATCCATTTTCACCGCTTTCCATTAAAATGTTCCAAAATACGGAATTGCGGTATAAGTGGTTGTAGAAAAAAACCTTCGAATAACGAAACGCTTTTTTAACAATCACTATAAAGGCAAAACTTCATAAATCCTCCGGGGAGGATTTATGAAGTTTTTTTAAGGCGTGACTCAATGCCTGCTTATTTCAGGAAATGGTTTTGCCAAACTTCCAGAATCTTGGCTCGATTTTCAGATTGCCACGGAAAATCCATGGGGGCCAGTTTGATAGTCTCTAAGGCCGGCAGGTCAGCAGGCCCGGAAATACCCGGATAGGTCACGCCGAGTTTAAATTTGGCGTATTCCTTCATCGCACCTTCACTGATGGCCCAGTCTAAGAATTTTTTAGCCGCGGCTTCATGTTTGGCGCCTTTGAGCAGCGCATTGGCCTCCAGTTCAAATCCGGCACCTTCTTCCGGCATAACCAGCGCAACCGGAGAGCCTTGTCTTTTTAAGGACGAATACACGAATGCAAATGAGCAGCCTACCGCGTATTCCCCGGCGGCGGTCAATTTGGCCGGTTTGGACCCACTTTTGATGTACTGCCCCATGTTTTTATCCAATTCTTTGAGAAAATCCCAGGCTTTATTCTGTTCGACGGGCTTGTTCTTGTAATCGGGGTCCATCATGACCAGCAGGCTGGCCACTTGCAAAAACCCGGTCCCTGAGCTTGCCGGGTTCGGCATGATCAGCATGCCTTTGTAGACCGGATTGAGAAGGTCATTCCATCCTTTGGGCATCGGCAGATTTTTCGCTTCCAATACTTTGGTGTTGGGGACCAGCGCGGCGGCGTACAAATCGATAGCCGTCCAGTGACCGGCGGGATCCTTAAAGTTAGCGGGAATTTTTTCCCAACCTTTGGGTTTGTAGGGCACCAGCATGCCCTTGGGGACAAATTCCGACATGTTGGTGACCGCCCACCCCCAGATGCAGTCGGCCTGGGGGTTGTCTTTTTCGGCCAGCATGCGGGCACCCAGTTCTCCGGTGGAAAGTCGGATTGACTGGATGTCAAGATCGGGCAGGTCTTTTTTAGCTGCTTTAAGATATTCAACAACCTCTTCAGTTTCCAGTGAGGTATACACCACCACTGTTTCCTTTGCGGCGGCTATCCCGGCGATAAGAAATACGAAAATAAGCCCCCACACAAAAAGTAATCCTAACTTTTTCATAATACGCCCTCCTTTTTGTTACCTGAATTGACCTTTCCAAATTTTAAAAAAGGTAAATGTTATTGATATCTAAAGAATTCTATCTTTTTAGTTTTTAAAATTTGAAACCCCACGGGGGCTTGCCGATCTTACCGCATCTACTGTGTTAGATTCCGTTCCACATAGTCAACTATAGCGAAACGGCATCTGCCTTGTAGCTGCGGCAACC
>JASFIX010000060.1:0-12062 GCA_050122435.1 Desulfobacterales bacterium | reverse complement strand
GAATCTGGAATTGCACCTTTAATTTCGCAAATTCGGGAGGCAAACAGCGAAGCACGCTCTAATATCTCCGCCGGTTGCCATTTTTTGAGTAAACCTGCAACAAGCATAGCGGCAAAGGCATCACCGGCGCCGACAGAGTCAACAACCGTTATTGCTTCTGTCGGTTTGGAGGTCAAACAGCCTTGATCCGTGAACAACTCACTTCCCGCCTCACCCTTTGTCAAAGATACTGTCTTGATCGAATGTGTCTTCATTATATGATAAACAAGATCATCATTGCTTACTTTTAAAGACAGCATTTGTTTTAATTTTTCCAGCTCGTCAGTGTTTAATTTTAAGATATCCGTCTTAAATAGCGATTTTTCAACAATGGCATTGTTATAGCAGCCGGGCCGCAGGTTGATATCGTAGAAATTTAAGGTTTCTGGTGATTTACGGGATATAAATGTCTGTAAGTTATCATAGCCGCTCTTACTTCTCTGTATGAGAGAACCAAAATATATCATCTTCGCTGCATCGATAAGCTTTGAATGGTATTCCGGCACAAAATCTATATAATCGTAGGCCACGTCGGAGATGATGTCAAATTGGGGCGCACCGCTTTTATCCAGCCGGACATTTACACTTCCGGTCGGATGATCTTCATCGATCTGTATGTCATATAGATTAAATCGAGCCAATTCCAGTTTGTGCAAAATTTCTTTACCCGCATCATCCATTCCTATTTTCGAAACAAAGCGAACATCAAAGCCGAAATTTTTAAGATGATATGCAAAATTAAATGGCGCTCCACCGATGCGCCTGTAATTCGGAAATACATCAAAAAGTATTTCACCGATTACCAAAATCACAAAAACCCCTTTCGGCTACTGTTTACGAATCCATTTCAGCACTGAAAATTACGCGCTTTTATGTGATGATTCCGTTTATTCAACAAAAATGAAGGGAATCATTTGACCTGTCCAACTGCGTCAGCAATCAATTGTTCGGTTTCTGGAAAAAAGTGAAACAGGCCCTCTACGACGCCGGCGGCGTAATTGCCGTTCAATCCCAGAAAATTTCCTTCAGGTAAATACAGGCGATTCAGCATGTGTTTATCCGACAGCTTTTCAAGGGCTTCTTTACGAACTTCATCCATCGCATTCTTTACCAGAATCGCCTGCAGGCCGCTGGTTAACACATCCAGGTCATTGCCGCTGTCGCCCGCAAATACGGTGCGGCCCTCGAAAAATTGTTCTTGCTGCATAAGGAACTGAATGGCATGCAGCTTGTTTGCACGGGCCGGGATAATGTCCAGCAAACCACTGGCGCTGATTTCATCAACACTCCAAATAATATTCGCACGAACACCCGTTTGCGTCAAAATGCCAGCAATATTTTCTCTTAATTGCCGATGATCGACATTTTTATCTGTGTAAAAGCTCAATTTGTGCTGGCTCTGTTTTTCAGGCTCTTGAAGCTGGATGTCGTCTATATCCTCCAAAAATTCTGCCATCTCAACCCAGCTTAATCCTTTCCAATCCGTGCCTATCTCATCGCTCCATTCATCTGATAATTGCCAGTTTCTATTCGTTATTCGGTAAAGAGTTGTACCGACATCTCCGATGGCATAATCCGGCTCTGGCAGATAAAATTCTTCAATTGCATCAATGATCAGTTGCTTGTCACGCCCGCTCACATATGCCAGATAAATATTGGCGTTCGCGGCAAGCTGACGAAACACGGGACGGGCATGAGCGGATTCTTCCTGATAACCATTTGGGATAATGGTTCGATCCAGATCGCTGCACAATAATATTTTAGGTAATTCTGGCACGGATTTCATCGATCAGATTGTATTAGGCTTTAGTGACAACTATAACAGATCAAAACAATACGTCAAATCTGGAGGCCACGCGCAAATGCGGTTGGAGCTTGATTGTGATATTAAGAAATAATAAATGACCTAATAAAATGATTAATGGATTAGATTTAATTTAGTAAGCAATAGAAGCAATGCGGAGAATTTAGAATAGGAATTATCACTCTAAATACGGTAGATCTTCGATATAGCTGGTAATATCCTCAATCAACGCGTTTTGTTCGGCAACCATTAGATCAATGTACTTGTAATAATTTGGAAACAGTAATCGATCGGTGGTTCCATTTTCTTTTTCGATTTCATGAGATTCTCTTATTAGAGTTTTTTTATCTTCTTTGCTAATTTCCTGAAAAGCACTCAAGCGTACATATCGATCCTTTAATAAATCCACCATATCATCTGAACCTTTAGACAGATAGGTGGGTAGTAAAATCTTAATGGCTAATTTTATGTCTTGTTTTGAGCATGGCAATTCTTCAATGCTTTTGATTTTCATCGGGAAGTCCGCAAGAGCAGTGGTGTAATCATTAAATACTTCATTTGCCCAATTTGCTATTTTTTTCATGTCGTTCTTATTTATAGCAGATATAACAGAAAGCCCTTTTTCCCTTAATTTTTTTAAGAGATCGTCTATCACTGATGTTGAGCACTCATTTTTTATCGGTTGAGTTTCAGATTTCCCTTCATTTTTATTGGGCTTCATTTGGCCAGACCTCATTAAATGGGTAATACATGCTCAGTTAATATCAATATTTATCTATTTGAAATATAAATTATAGTAATAATTATTTAGAGTTATTTCAAGGAGTGTAAAAAATACCCTCACAAAGAAATGCAGCATATAAATACCTATGGAGTAATTTGCCCAGCGGATCAGGTTAAAAAAAGAAGTGGTTTTAAAACCCCCTTAGATGACACGCATTTCTTTCCCCACCTTGGTAAAGGCCGCAATGGCCGTATCGAGTTCAGCCGTAGTGAGGGCGGCTGAAATTGGTACCCAGATGCGGGCCTTATCCTTAGGCACTACCGGTTAGGAAAAAGCGATCAAATAGACACCTTCTGCCAGCATGTCTTCGGCCATCTCCACCGCCACTTTGGCATTCCCCAGCATGATCGGGACAATCGGATGGTCTCCCGGGTTGATCTTGAACCCGGCTTTGGTCATCCCCTCCCGAAAGTACGTAGTGTTGCGCCCCAGCCGATCCCGCAATTCCGTGGATGTACTCAAGGTTTCCAGTGCCTTGAATACAGCCGCGGCGACTCCCGGGGCCAGGGTATTGGAAAAAAGATAGGGTCGCGAGCGCTACCGCAGGATATCGATGATTTCCGGGGCCTGGCCCGGCTGCGCCAGAAGACAAAAATTCGGATTGCCGGCGGCGAGATGAACCGCCGCTGGCATGATTTCAAAGAAATGCACACTCTCGGTTCGCTGGATGTCTATCAACCGGATGTGGTCCTGACCGGCGGCATTACCGGGGTTAAACAAATCGCCGCCTGGGTCCAGAACAAGGAGATCTGGTTTAGCCCGCACACCTGGAGCAATGGCATTGGCCTGTTGGCCAACCTGCAGCTGGCCTGTGCGGTCAGCAAATGCCCTTATTTAGAGTTCCCCTTAGATCCGCCGGCCTGGACGACGCAACGACGGGATTACATGTTGCATCCGGAAGATCGTCTGATGATCGATGACAGCGGATACCTTCATATCCCTGAAAAACCGGGGCTCGGTTGCGAACTTGACAAAAAAGCACTGTCCCGCTACGAAGTCAATACAGTTTTTATTGGAAAGACGTAAAGGAGGACATCAAATGAATCAAGGCAATCGCGATTTTGGCATTAATTATATCAAGACCCGCAAAAAACACACCTGTTACGGGATGGGCCTGGGGATTATCGTGCTCGATGATGCCTACCCCGGTTTCCCGGGAGACGTGCGCAATGCCAGCGCATTTCCGTATCCGATTCAATACGACATTGCCGAAGGGGTAGACAACTATACACTGGTCTGGGAAGCGGACAAAAGCCCCTGCCTGGAGCCAATCAAGCAATCCGCCAAGCGGTTGGAAAAGATGGGCTGTCGGGCCATTGCGGCCGAATGCGGCTATTTTGCCTACTTTCAAAAAGACATTGCCGGCTATGTGGACATACCGGTATTTATGTCAAGCTTACTGCAGGTGCCGTTTATTCAGCAGGTGATCGGTCCGCAAAGAGAGGTGGCTATCGTTTGCGCTCAAAAACGGTTCCTGACCGAAACCCATTTGCAAAATGTGGGCATTGATCTGGAAAGCAACTATATAATTGCCGGCGCCCTGGATGAATACGGCTGCCCCGAGTTTACCAATCTGTGGGATCCAGAGCAGCGGCCCGAATGCCCGGAATCACATTATGATCAGGCCGAAAAGGATATGATCCGGGTTTGCACGGAGGTATGCAAGACCTACCCCGATATCGGTGCGCTCATGCTGGAATGTACCGGTATGCAGCCTTTTGCGCGCGCGATCCAGCGAGAGGTAGATCTTCCAGTTTTTAGCTGGGGCACTCTATTGGATTATGCGTATTCGGTGGTTGTGCATCGTGATTATTATGGCCATGTATAAAGAAAAATGGCTAACATGATCAAAATGCAAAATGCTTAAAATTAAAAGTTCAGATCAAATCCCTTCTATTTTAATTGGCCGTAACAACCAGCACGGCTGCGCCTTTGAGAGCTCTAACTAATTTAATGCTCACATCACCTCTAACAAATTCTTCAGCCTTGGACATTCGCTTACGGCCGATGACTACCATGGAATAATCACCCTTATTAAACTGGTCGATAATACCTTCCCCTACCGTGGGGTAAGGATCTTCTACAAGCTCAATCTTTACTGTATCGGGTTTGCACCCCTTTTCAACCAGCTTTTCTTTAGCGCTTTCCATGACCTTCAAATACTTTGCGGGCTGTTCCTTCATGAATTTTTTACCCATAAGGTCCTCACCCGCCGAAGGTTTTCTGAACACGTGCAACAGAGTGATATCCATTTCCTCCGGGCGTATGGCTAAGTCCGCGATAAAATCGACTGCCGCCCTGGCGCTTAGAGAATCATTCATGGCGATAAGCATTGAATTTTTCAAAACCATCCCCCATCAATCAAAAATAGAATACAGGCATCTATTTAAATCTTCATTGAGTTCCTCAACCTCTTCATAATAGATATGTGCACCCTGTGAAAAATGCATAAGAATATCATTGAGCATTTTCGGAATAGTTGGATATAGCTTACGCAAATTAATAAAACGCCATTTTTCAAGTATGGAGAAATCTTCCGGTCCTATTCGATCGATCAGGTCACCATAGCTCCGCTCATCGCTTGCAATCATCTGGAGATTGTGGAAACCCTTCCCAATGGCATAAATCAAAATGTTTCCCAAACCAAATATATCAAGACTAAATGGATTTTCTGTGGTTTCATAATCATAATCAAAGTCAATCCAAACATAGTTTCCGCTATCACGACTAACTATGATATGATCATTTCTGATGTCCCCATGTTTAAATCCGTTTATATGCAGATATCGAATCGCTTCAAAGGCCGGCACTAATTTTTTTAGGATCCCCGGAAGTGCCTGTTGAAAGTAATCCTCATAATTCATTTTATAGCGAC
Source organism: Desulfobacterales bacterium (assembly GCA_050122435.1). GTDB lineage: Bacteria > Desulfobacterota > Desulfobacteria > Desulfobacterales > JAHEIW01 > JAHEIW01. The sequence goes on along the minus strand of JASFIX010000060.1, from coordinate 6,560 downwards.
CCATGTAGTTAAGAAAATTTGGCCCGTGGACGACATTCAATACCCGCACGACATTGCCTTTCGCATCTAAATGTGCTTCGCCATGCATAAAAGATGGGTGATTTTTTACTAATTCTAAAATTTTGCCTTCTTTATCCGGATTTCGAAAGCATCTTATTTTGACACCGCCGATATAGGTTCTAAAGGATTCGAAAAACGTCAACTTAATAAACTTGCGTTCCCCTGTTGCCGAATCCACAGCTCGTTTTACCCAAAATTTTGGATCTTCTAAACCGAACCGAGTTTCACGCGCAAATCCTGTCACAACATAGCGTTTGCCACCGATCAAAATTTCGTCCCCCTGATCTATAGCAAAAAAATCGGTGGTATCTGTGAATTGCCGATTTCCCACTGACTACAGGTCCTTCAGCATCCGTGGTGGAAGGCTCTCCAGAGCACTCTTTACTCCATCGAGAAAATTCTTCAGTCCGTTGTTTTCTATAACTAGCCCAAGATGCTCCGCCATTACACACAACGTATTGATATCTTCATCATGAATTAATCTGGGCTCAGCATGATAAATTCTTATGAGTCCAATTACGGTTTCGTGATATTTTATGGGTATAGAAAGCATGGAAACGATTCCTTCACTGGCTGCAGCCTCCGGATATTGAACGCGCGGGTCGTTTTGCATGTTCTCTACAAACACCGGTTCGCCCTTATGGATGGCACAGTGTTTATCATCCATAACGATTGGACCTTTAGAGAGATATTCCTCGCTGAGCCCATAGCTGCTGATAGAATACAATTGGTTATCCCTCTCATCCAGAAGCATAATACTGCACCCTTTAGCCTTAAATCTTCTGCTGGTACCTTCAGCAAGATGGTTGGTCAAAACATTCAAATCCTCATAGGTTGAAATTGCGTGGGTGATGGCCCTAAAGTGCTGAAGATAAAACTTTCTTTCTGGTTTCTGCTCCATTCGTCATCCTCCGGATTGTAAAGAGACAAAGATCTCTAAGATTATCCGGTTTCTCAAACTCATTGTTCGCTTATCATCCGTGGCGGCAATTTTACCATCTCATTCTTTACCTGCTCGAGAAAATTCTTCAATCCATTGCTCTCAATCACAAAGGCCAGGAGTCGCTGCATCACACAAAGTAAATCGAGATCCTCTTCGTGAATCGCCCAGAAGTCACTATGATAAATTCTAATTATACCGATTCCTGCTTCTCGCATTATTATAGGGAAAGAGAGCAGGGAAACAATTCCTTCTTTGGCTGCGGCCTCTGGATATTGAATGCGAGGATCGTTCTGTATGTCTTCAACTAAAACGGGCGCACACTTGACAAGGGCAGGGTCCTTGTCATCCATAAATATCGGACCTTTGTTGAGATATTCTTCGCCGATTCCAAAACTGCTGACACGAACTAGCTGCTTTTCATGCTCATCTAAAATTAGCAAACTGCATCCCTTGACATCAAAAGCCTGGCTTATCACCTCAGCCAGGTGCTCAAATAGCAAATTCAGATCTTCATAGGTTGCAATGGCACGACAGATTGTCTTGAAGTCACGTATGGAGATTCTTCTCTGCGGTTTTGGTTTCATGAGTTAATTTCCTCATTGCAAACCATTTAGGGTACTATTCAATATTTTATTTAAAATACCAGATCGCAGGAATGAATGCAATGAGAACGCCAGACAGACGCATACAAATTCTTATCAAAAAAAAGATTCCAGATCCTGTTAAAGAAGGGGTTTTAAAACCACTTTAGATGACACCCATTTCTCTGCCCACCTTGGTGAAGGCCGCAATAGCCGTATCGAGTTCGGCAACCGACAGCGCGGCCGAAATTTGAACCCTGATTCGGGCCTTGTCCTTAGGCACCACCGGATAGGAAAAAGCAATCACATAGACACCCTCTGCCAGCATTGCATCGGCCATTTCAACGGCGACTTTGGCATCGCCCAGCATGATCGGGACAATCGGATGGTCTCCCGGGTTGATTTTGAACCCGGCTTTGGTCATGCCCTCCCGAAAGTACGTAGTGTTGCGTTCCAATCGATCCCGCAATTCCGTGGACGTGCTCAGGGTTTCAAGGGCTTTAAATACAGCCGCAGCCACCCCGGGCGCCAGCGTATTGGAAAATAGATAAGGACGGGAGCGCTGCCTGAGGATATCGATAATTTCCTGGCGCCCGCTGGTAAAGCCGCCGGAGGCGCCTCCCAGCGCTTTGCCGAAGGTGGAGGTAATAATATCCACCCGGTCCATGACGCCATGAAATTCAGGAGTGCCCCGGCCGGTCTTTCCGATAAAGCCGGTCGAGTGCGAATCGTCTACCATCACCAGCGCATCGTAGCGATCAGCCAGATCGCAAATGCCTTTCAAATCCGCTACGATACCATCCATCGAAAAAGATCCATCGGTGGCAATCAACCTGAAGCGGGCGTCCTGAGCTTCTTTGAGCTTAACCTCCAAATCGCTCATATCGTTGTTTTTGTAACGGTATCGTTGGGCTTTGCACAACCGAATGCCGTCAATGATGCTGGCATGATTTAGTTCATCGGAGATAACCGCGTCCTCAGGGCCCAACAGGGTTTCAAAAAGTCCGGCATTGGCATCAAAACAGGAAGAATAAAGAATCGTGTCGTCGGTGCCCAAAAACTGAGATACCTTTTGCTCAAGCTGTTTGTGGAGTTCCTGCGTGCCGCAGATAAAACGAACAGAAGACAGACCGTATCCCCATTGCTCCAAACCCTCCTTGGAAGCATCGACCAGTTCCTGAGTGCCGGCCAGGCCCAGATAATTATTGGCACACAGGTTGATCACCTGACTGCCATCGGCCAGTTTTACTCTAGCTCCCTGACGGCCGGCAAGGATCCGCTCATCCTTGAAAAGACCGCTGCTGTGAATCTGCTCCAGCTCCTTGATCAGATGATTTTTTATTTTACCGTACATGTTGTTCTCCTTGATAAATTTTGTCGGGCAACCGACTTTACAGCTTCTTAAAAACGGGTATAGCGTTAAAAACAGGTTGAGCCCGTTGGCCCGTTACCGGTTGGCAGTTTTGATTTAAATCAGATAGCAGTCCTTTGTTAACCGGCTCAACGGGCTCAACCGGCTCAACCGATTAACCTACTCACCCCAGTTGAGTATCACCTTCCCCGATTTACCGGACCGCATGACCTTAAAGGCTTTTTCATAATCGGTATAATTAAAACGGTGGGTGATGACCGGGCTGATATCCAGACCGGTCTGGATCATGGCGGTCATTTTATACCAGGTTTCATACATTTCACGACCGTAGATCCCTTTAAGGGTGAGACCGTTAAAAATAACCAGATCCCAGTCAATGGCCGTATCCGCAGGCAAGATTCCCAGCAAAGCGATTTTGGCTCCATGGCACATGTTGGCCAGCATCGAGCCCAGCGCATCCGGGCTGCCGGACATCTCCAGACCCACGTCAAAGCCTTCTTTCATCCCCAGTTTTTTCTGGGCGTCTTCGATCTTTTGCGTGCGTATGTCCAGCGCCAGGGTGGCGCCCATTTTTTTTGCGAGCTTTAAGCGGTAGGGAATCATATCGGTAACCACCACGTAGCGGGCACCGGCATGTTTGGCAATCGCGGTGGCCATGCAGCCAATGGGCCCGGCACCGGTAATGAGCACATCTTCGCCGAGCACGTCAAATGAGAGGGCGGTGTGAGTGGCGTTGCCCAATGGGTCAAAACAGCTGATTATATCCAGGGGGATAGAGGGATCGCAATACCAGATGTTGGTCACCGGGATACATAAATATTCGGCAAAGGCGCCGGGTCGGTTAACCCCCACGCCGCTGGTACGCATGCACAGGTGGCGCCGGCCGGCCAGACAGTTGCGGCAACGGCCGCAAACCACGTGGCCTTCACCGGAAACCAGGTCGCCGGGTTTAAAATCATGGACATTACTGCCAATCTCGGCCACCCGGCCGACAAACTCATGGCCTACCGGCATTGGCACCGGAATGGTTTTTTGGGCCCACTCGTTCCAGCTATAAATATGAACATCCGTCCCGCAGATCGCGGTTTTGTGGATCTTCACGAGCACATCATTGATGCCAATCTCCGGTACAGGCACTTTTTCCAACCAGAGCCCCGGTTCGGACTTTGACTTTACCAGTGCGTCCATTTTAGCGGCCATGTTTGCCTCCGGGCACCATACTTGAAGGTTGCGGTTTATGTTGCGGTGTGCATAAGTTTAATCAAGCATAGCACTCCTGCGGCATAGAAAACAAGAGTCAAGCAGTGTTAGAAAAACCATACCGTTAAGAAGAATCTGGGTTTGCTATGTATGCTTTTTTCGTTGATTTTTAAGATCAAACACTTTAATTACATGCGGCCTCATCAATATTGCCGATAAAGTCACACGGTAATCCTAGAGAAAGACAAACAACATGGTATCAACGCTTCTTGCCTTCGGGGCCCTTTTTGTATCCGCCTTGTTTTTTTTGATGGGTAGTGGGGTCTTAAGCACCCAGCTTAGCCTGCGTCTGACCCAGGAGGGATTTTCAACCCTGACAATTGGAATTACTCTGGCATGTTATTTTCTGGGGCTAGTGTTTGGATATTTTCTATGTGATCGCTTAATTCAACGTATTGGGCACATCCGTTCCTTTGCCGTATTTGCGGCTGCCACCACCACAATCATTATCCTGCACGGGCTTTATATTTCCGCTGCTTTTTGGGCGATTCTTAGGTTTTTTAACGGGATTACCATTTTCGGCCTTTTTATGGTTGTTGAGAGCTGGTTGAACGAATGCAGCCAGAGCCATAACCGAGGACGCGTTTTTTCGATCTATATGACATTAACCTATATGGGAATCGGTATCGGGCAGCAATTGCTCAACCTGGGAAATGACAAAGGCCAGGAATTGTTTTGGATTGCGGCGCTTCTTTTCTCCTTAAGCCTGATTCCGGTTTCCACAACGCGATCCGTGCACCCTGAATTACCGCAGCCGACCCGATACACTTTCAAGGCGCTTTTCCAGAAAGTACCCCTCGGGATGCTGGGGTGCTTCGCGGCCGGTTTGGTAAACAGCGCATTTTTTTCGATGGCCCCGGTCTTCGGAACGAAAATCGGCTTTTCTGTCTTCCAATTGTCATGGTTCATGTCGACAACCGTCATCGGCGGTTTTGCAGTGCAATGGATAATCGGCATTATCTCCGATCGATTTGACCGGACACTCATACTGATCATCATTGCATGTCTTGTCGCATTGCTCAGTTTCGGTATCCTTGCCAACCAAGTAATCCCTTACTATTTGCTTCTTGTTGAAATGGCAATTTTCGGTGGACTTATATTTGCGGTCTACCCGGTAGCCGTCGCCCGCGCAAATGATGTATTCGAAGGTAAAGATGCGGTAGCGGTCAGTTCCGCACTTTTACTCTGTTATAGCATTGGCGCTGTCTTCGGCCCTATACTGGCATCTATTACAATGACGCTGTTGAATACCCCCTATGGATTATTTGTATACTGGTCACTGGTTTCCGGGGTATTTGCCGTAGCTACCATTTATCTAAAACATAAGGAAAGAGTCACGATTATTCAGCCGGCGGAGCAGGTTAATTTTGCACCCATGAAAAACACGTCATCAGTTGCAATGGTGCTGGACCCCCGAACGGATGCCGAGGCAGATAAAGGCTGATAACCTCAAATAGCATCTGCCGTTATATCCTGTTTGCCCCTTTTAGAACGGCAGCTCTTCACCGCCGGCCTCAAAATACCCGAAGTTTCGTTCCTGTCTGATTTTCGCTAACCAGCCAACAAATATCCCGGCTGCCTGCTCCGCAGTCAGATCAGCATCCGGGCTGCCCATGCGGGTTTGAATTCTGCCGGGATGGACTGCAAATACCGCCACACCGGATCCGCTAAGTTCTCGATAAATTGCTGCGCTCAGCATATTCTGGGCGGCCTTTACTATCCGAATACTGTAAGAAAGAGGAATATGATCAAGATTACCCGATGACACCTTGTGAATAGAGCCCACCCGGCTGCTCACGTTCACCACCGTCGGCTGCTCAGCTTTTCTCAAAAAAGGAAGGGCTGCCTGCAAGCACCGGATCGCTCCGCAGCAATGCACATCAAATAATTCTTTAATCTCGTTAACCGAAGTCTCTTCAATGGAATGACCGGACCCTCCAATTCCAGCGTTATTTATGAGAAGAGAGAGGTAGTCAGTTTTCTTCTCAAGACTCAATCGAATTTTTTAGGGTTAAAAAAAATTTGAAGTGAGCTAAGGACGTAATAAAAACAGAAAAGACTTTTTGATTATATAGGCTGACCTCTTTATTGACAGGTATATTTCCTCGGATATAATAACATCCATCTTAAAATTAATGATGAATCCAACACGTACCGCTACCACACGCAGGATTAATCATGGACGGTTCGTGGACCCAGCGCTGCTCGGGCAGGCTCTAATGCACAGCGCATTTCTTTTAATGTGTGATCATAGATTAATAGGCGATAAGACCTTTTTCACCTGGAGAAACTCTAAATGAACAGCAACCAGCGCGTAGTCGGCTTTGCGCTTGACACAAAATGG
>JASFIX010000059.1:0-12139 GCA_050122435.1 Desulfobacterales bacterium | reverse complement strand
CCACCAACTACTGGTCCCAGAATACGGCCAAGATTAAATTTATCGCTATGCAGGAGGGCTGGGATGGTAAAGACGAGGCCAGCATCGGAAAGTATTTGAAGGGAAAGAAGATCGCCAACCTGCATATTGACATCCCTTACGGCCAGGAAACCAAACCCATCCTGGACGCCATGGCCGAGAAATATGGTTTCAAGGTCCGGCATTTTCCCGTGCCCTGGCCCGGTATCGACCAGAAAGCCCAGTGGATGGATATCGCCCGGCGTTTTAAAGCCGACTGGGTCATCAACCGCAACTGGGGCGTCGCCTGCACCGTGCCGCTGAAAGAGGCGGCCAGGCTTGGATTCCCGCGGGAGAAGATGCTTGGTGTCTGGTGGTGCGGCTCTGAAGAGGACGTGCTGCCGGCAGGACCCGCGGCCAAAGGCTACCGTACTACCGCCTTTCACGGCGCCGGCCGGGATTTCCCCATTGTCAAGGAGACAATTGACAAAGTATACGGCGCAATGAAAGGCAACATCTCTTTTACCCGCGTGGGCTCCGTCTACTGGAGCAGAGGATTTGTTGCCGGTATCGTGGACCACGAGGCGATCCTGACGGCCCAAAAGAAGTTCGGGGTTAAAGTGCTTACCGGCGAGGAGTTCCGCTGGGGCATGGAAAACCTCAATATCACCGCGGAACGGATCAAAGAGATGGGGGCTGAGGGACTGCTGCAGCCCTTGCGCACCTCCTGCGCAGACCATGAAGGCGGCGGAACGGTCTTCATCCAGCAGTGGGATGGTGAGAAATGGGTGATGACCGGAGATGTCATCTCCCCCATGAAGGAATTTGTCCGCGGAATGATCGAAGAATCGGCGGCCAAGTATGCCAAAGAAAAAGGGATCACACCAAAAGACTGCAAATAGTATTAACGGTCATGATGGGGGCCCGGGAACCTTCAGGCTTCCGGCCCCATCTTAACCGATTTATCTTCACCCCCACCCAAACCTTTATGCTTGACGGGGAGGGCAGGGTGAGGATGGTAACTTGAAACTTATAACGCGCAATCCGCAACGTATCCATTAATTCAACCGGGAGCTTCACTAAATCAAGACGCTCCGTTTGAGGTCCTGTGAGGTATAATTATGGCTATAGAGCAGGAACCATTACTTAAGGTTAATAATATTGAAGTCATCTACGAGCACGTCATTCTGGTCCTGAAAGGGGTTTCCCTTGATGTGTATGAAGGTCAGATAGCCTCTCTGCTCGGGGCCAACGGGGCCGGTAAGAGCACCACCCTGAAGGCCATTTCCAACCTCGTGAAGGCCGAGCGTGGCGAGGTGACCAAAGGGACGGTGGAATTTGACGGAAAGCGCGTTGACAAACTTTTTGCCCCCCAGCTGGTGAAAATGGGTGTCATCCAGATCATGGAAGGAAGGCACACCTTCGAGCACCTGAGCGTGGAGGATGATCTGCTCACCGGCGCATATACCCGGGGCCGTGACAAAAAAGGGATTCAGGAAGCCCTGGACAGGGTCTACCATTATTTTCCGCGCCTCAAAGAGCGTCGTAACGTCAAAACCGGATACATTTCCGGCGGTGAGATGCAGATGTGCGCTATCGGGCGCGGCCTGATGGCCAAGCCCCGCATCATGCTCTTGGATGAGCCCTCAATGGGGCTGGCGCCGTTGCTGGTGGCAGAAATCTTCAACATCATCAAACGTCTGAATGAAAAAGAGAGGGTGGGGATGCTCCTGGCCGAGCAAAATGCGGCCATGGCCCTGAATTATGCCGAATATGGCTATATCATGGAAAGCGGCCGGGTGGTCCTGGATGGGGATGCCGAGACCCTTAGGGATAACGCCGATGTCCGCGAATTCTACCTGGGCCTGACGGCGGTTGGAAAGAAAAGCTACCGGGATGTGAAGCACTATCACCGGCGTAAACGCTGGCTCGCCTAAATTTGGTTTCAAAAGCTTCATCTCTCGCCCGATGCCAGCGTTGTGAGCCAATCCAAAATGCTCACGTACTAACGTGTACGCTCCGCTTTTGAATCGGCTCACGCCTTGGCCTCGGACGAGATCTAAACCTTTTGAAACCAAATTCCCAATAAGGTTATTTACCGCAAAGCTTTTGCGGTATTTTTTTAGCTAAATTTTTTCAGCCTTGTTCTCAATCAAAATCTGGGATTCTTAAACCAGTTTTTGTGTTTTTATAAAAGGAGAAGTAAACTTTTTGAAACCAAATTTACATTAAAAGTGGTTTCAAAACTTCAGATCAAGTCCAAGTCTATAAGTGCCTAAAGTGAACTAAAATGACTAAAGTGACTAAAGTTTAGGCGTCGCTGCGCTCCATCTTTTATATTAAATAGACAGAATTCCACAACTTTAGTCACTTTAGCTCACTTTCAACTTTAGTTCACTTCTTTATTATGGGGCCGGTGGGAAATAAAGTGAAAAGGTGGTGCCGCCGGAACGATAACAGTCTTCTGCCTTGGTGCAAAATTCGCATTCATTGATCCGTCCCGGGCAGATATCGTCTTGTTGCGGTATGAATTGGCATCTGGAAGACGTCATCTCGATATTAAAATTATAGCGCTCTGAGAATTTTTTCATCCGTAACAGGTCTGCCCCTTTTCCGCCGGCATTAAAATCAAACGGCTTTTTGGTCGAATAATCCATCGTGTCCTGGGTCGAGAAGAAACCATCGAATATCCGTTTTTGATTGTCTTCCGTAATGCCAACGCCGTAATCTTGCACGATCAGCTGGGTACCGCTGTCTTTTCTCTGGATAACCACCTCTATTTTCCCCTCATCAGGGGTGTTTTCAATCGCGTTTTTAATTAATCCAACCACGACCTTCTGAAGGGCATTCAGGGGCATATAAATAAGTGGCGTGGGCTCAAAACGGGTTATGATGTCCACCTGACGGTGGGCAAATTGCGGGTTCAGGTCCTCCAATATTTCGTTGACAAACGCATCCAATGCTATTTTTTGGGCTAGCATCTCCTTGGGGTTAAATATTTCCTCAATTCGATTTCTGACATGTCCTATGACAGGACCCTCTCCGACCTGCTCGGCAATGAGCGCCTCCAGCAAATCGGCGCATTGATCCAGTATGGACGACAGGCGATCATACGTCTGGTACTGCTTATCCTGAACGATGTCATCCACCTGGTATTGAATCTCCATGATACGCTCGAGGTTCCTTTCGGCCCTTGTCATGGTGCGCTTCCAGTTCTTATCAGGAAGGGTTGTCAGATTTTTTGTCATTAATTTTAAAGAGCTATCCAGAACCGAGATCGGTGTCTTCAATTCATGGGACAAATGGTGAAAAACTCTATCCTTGGCCCGGTTCAAACTGGTCAACTCTCTATAGGCTTTCATCAGTTCCTCTGAAAACCTGGCGTTTTCAATGGAAAGGGCAACCGTTGTGGCGATCATGCTTAGGAGCTCAACATCTGTCTGCTCAAAGGTTCCCTGTTTTTTATTGATGGCCGTTAAAACCCCGATAATGCGATCGCTGCTCCTCAACGGGACCAACAGCAGATTTTTGGTCTTGTATCCGAGTTTCTTATCTCTTTCTGAATGCAGAGCCGCGTCGCCGGAGATATCAGAAACGATCATCGGTTTCCCGGACTGGATGACCTGACCGGCGACAAGTTCATCCATCTGAAAACGAATCTCTCTTACCCTTTTCTGGGTGGCGCTGTCATCGTAGGCGGCGCCCGGGAAAAAGAGTTCCTGCCGCTCCTCATCGAGCAATATGACCACGCCGCCTTCTGAATTTAAAAGCCGTTTGACCTCTTTGCTGATATAATCCAGCAGTTCCCCCAAATCAGGGTATTCCGGCAAGGCCATGCTGATGCGCAGCATGGCCTCGTTGTTGAGGGCAATTCGCTTTTCGCGGGTAATATCCCGTATGATTACGAGTTCTCCGGCCGGTTGTCCCTGGACATCTGTAAAGATGGTGCCGCGCATCACCACATCCAGCAAGCGCCCATCTTTTGTCAATCGTCTGGTTTGGTAGCGCAATATGACTTTTTCATCGGAAAGCTTTTTGACCATGTCACCGGTCTCTTGTTCTAGATCAGGAGGGGTGTAGGGGATCAGTTTGCCTTCTAATTCGGCCAGGTTCCAACCAAAGGTTTCGGTGAATGCGGGATTCAGATATTCGACGCGACCATCTAATGTGAACACCACGATGGGATAAGGTGCAAAATCGAGGAGGGTTCTTATGTGTCGGCGTGATTCACTGAGCGCCTCTTGTGCCCACTTGCGCTCACTGATATCCTGTAAGGTTTCAATGGCACCGGTGATGTTGCCTTTTTCATCTTTTAGCGGAGCGGCGGTAAAGAAGATCCATCTGCCTTTTTCCCCCAGGTCTGGGAAAAAACCTTCGGCCTCATATCCGCCTTCGGTGACAGATGATTTCCAATAATTGCGGCCGTAATACCGGGTAAGTTCTTCCTCTGAGGCATTGTCTACGATTAAGTCGGCCATCACCGGCCTTTGAGTCGGATAAAAGGCCAGCCATTGTTTTCGTGTTCCAATGAGGTCATGGGCCGCAATACCGGTCAGATTTTCAAACGCCTTGTTGCAATGCGTAATGATGTGATTGCTGTCGATTACAAAGGTGGGAATGGGACTTCCCCTCACAATTTGGGGGTAATCCGGCAGTTGTTTCAGGTCAGCGACTTGTTTTGTCAGATCGGCAACCTGTTGCGTCAGGTCATCGTACGTTGGTTTTTTAGCCATCAGGATATTTACAGAATTTTTTCGAGCTCATCCTTTGAAACCTTGAAAGTATCGTCGAATTCTCGCCAGAATTTTTTGTCTTTATTCTGCCACCCGGTTCCGAATCGATTGTCAAAAAAGGTCTTCAAGTGGGCAAACCAGTTGCCTGACTTCTCTATACCCTTTTCCTGGGCAATGAATATCTCTTTGAGATAGAGATCGATCTCACTCATCTTTTCCTTGGGGATATAAGACTTGGCACCCAACTTGATTGAGCCCACCAGGTTATCGGGATTCAGACCGTGGGCGGTGAGCATCAATGCCGGAATCTTTTTTTCGATTGCAATCTCCAGTAGATCAAATCCCTTAACCCCCATGATGTCTAATATGGTCGCATCATAATTCTTGGCTGACAATAGTGCAGCGGCCGATTCAAAATTGGCAGCAGTTTCTATTTCACACTCATCAAGCAATTCCACCAGGGTTTCCAGAATATCGGGTTCATCATCTACCACCAGAATCTTTTTCCCTTTTAAAATATCATCACTGGCCATGATCACCGTCCCTCCTTTTTCTAACCCGTTGAATTTTCCCAATCACCGCACTCGAAAAGACTCACATATCGAAATTGGCAGTTATATTAAAAATATGACACTTTGCGGTTCTTGACAAATATTATCTGCATTCACTATGATCTTTTTAGATAGATTCTAATAAAAATTTATTAGTGGAACAGGCAGATGCCTATTTACGAATATCAGTCTTTAAACCCTGACAAAGCTTGTCATCACTGCTTTGATGGGTTTGAGGTATTTCAGCATATGAATGAAAAACCCCTGTCTAACTGTCTCCATTGTGGCCAGCGGGTTAAGAAAGTGATCTCCTGGTGCCATTCAGCGATCATGGAGGTATCCACAGAGCATGCCCGCACGGAAAATCAGATAAAAAAATACGAAAAGTCGGGTATGTGGAGTCACGCCGCTGAGCTGGCTGACAAACACGCTGAAAAAATTAAAGACAAAAGCCTTAAAACCAGAGCTCTCGAGAATTATAAAAAAGCCGGATACGACGCCGATCGTCTTGCCAAGCACTCGAAATTAAAAAACAATGATAAATAAATAGCGCCTACTGCTCTCCCCCATATACTTCCTTGATTTTTTCCCTATCTGGAGAACCGTCTTCAAGAAGTGGAAAATCGGTGATAAATTCAACATATTGGGGTTTTTTATACCGGGCGATCCGGCTGCCGACAAATTCGATTAACTCCTTTGGCTCTAAGGTTTGACCTTCTTTGAGCTGACAGACGGTTTTGATCCCCTCCTTCCATTTGGGGTCCGGTACGCCAAAAACAACCGTTTTTTCGATGGCCGGGTGCTCCATTATTACCTTCTCTACTTCTGCAGGGTAGACATTTTCGCCCCCCGGCTTGATAAGCTCCTTTTCGGCTTTACGCCCCGCATACCAGAGGAAACCGTCTTCATCAAAACGGCCCAGGTCGCCGCTGTGATGCCAGCCGTCCCGAAAGTTGTATTCATTATCTTCGGGAAGATTCCAGTACCCCTTAAAGACCATCGGCCCTTTCACGGTGATTTCACCCACCTGACCGGTCGGAACCGGCCGATCGTAGTCATCCACCAGCCGCACCAGGGTAAGGGGCAGCATTTTTCCTGCCGATCCGGGCCTATCATTGTAAACGCCGTAGGTGGCCACACAGGTCGTCTCCGTCTGGCCATACATGCTATAAAATGTCCCACCGGTTAACTGCTGAAATTTGTCGATGGTTTCGGGTGTATCCAGTCCGGACGAGAGTCGCAGGCTCCTGAGGCCTTTGCCGGTTTTTTCATTTTGTTCTAGTATGGAGGAAAGAATCGGTGAAAACGTAAACAGCATGGATACTTTTTTTTCTTCAATGAGCTCAACTGCCTGGGGCGCATCAAATTTGCTCACATTCACGTTTAAAGCCCCGGCATGAAAGCTGGTGGTCGCCATAATCAAACCGGCAATATGAAAAAGAGGGAGTAGGTTGAGATGCACATCTTCAGGGGTCACATTGAAAAGATAATCAAAATGCATATCGGCGCAGGCGATATTTTCGTGACAGAGCAACGCTCCTCTTGGCCGGCCGGCCACCGCCGCCGTGTGGATAATAACAAACCCATCATCGCTGGATACATCCGCCGGTTCGAATTCAGCGGGGTTATCCAGCAAAGAATCAAAAGCATGGAAGCTGCCACCTTCCGGGCTCAAGTTATAGTAATTTTCGACAGATGCCAGTTTTTCTTTTAAACCCTGCACCTGCTCCTGAAATTCCTTGTCTGCAAAAACCAGTTTGGGCTCACAATCACTTAAGTTAAAACCCACTTCTTCAGCCGAAAGTCTCCAGTTAATGGGCAGCAGTATTGCACCCAAAGCCGCAGCGGCACCGTAAAGCAGGAAATATTCGAGGCTATTTTTACCCAAAACCCCGATGCGGTCGCCTTTTTTGATGCCGGATTTTTGCAGGCCGCAGGCCAGATGATCTACTTTTTCTTTGTACTGTAAAAAAGTCAGGCTTCTATTATCATCCACTTCGAACCATGCGTCATTATCTTTGAAGCAAACGGCATTGCGGGTAATTAGATCATAAAAAGTAAAATCATAAAGTCCCATAATACACCTCACAAAGAATGGTTTTTACCCCAACAGACAGCAGTAAATGATTGATTTGTCAGACAGTCGGTTCCCTGATTACGGATCGTTGTATTTGCCTTAGCAGCGCTCACTTCTTGTGTTGATCATCGTCGCTACCATATTGTTTTACATCTAATTAGTCAACCACGCCGCCACAATTGGCCTGAATCGGCATTATCTGGCTCGAAAAAAAGAAGGCCTGTTCAGAGCACGCCGGTCATGAATTCTGGCGAATCAATTTGATGTCGTCGCGGTCAAGCAAGTGATGCATTTTGCCGGAAAAGCGCCTTTTAAAGAAATCCTCCAGAAAGCGGCTGATGGCTGCGATTTTAGAAGCGTCGATTCCGGTTTCAATTCCCATCTGTTCCAGCATAACAACCAGATCTTCGGTAGCGATATTGCCGGAGGCGCCCTTAACAAAGGGGCAGCCCCCCATTCCGCCGAAGGCGCTGTCGAAATGTTTGATGCCGACCTGCAGCGCGGCCAGTGCATTGGCCAACCCTTTGCCTTCAGTGTCGTGCAAATGGAGATAAACGGGTTTGTCCTCTGCCAGGGTCCTGGCAGGACCGCATATTTCCTGGATGGTACGGGGATCTGCCATGCCGGTGGTATCTGCCAGCTCGATTTCATCGATGCCCAGATCCAGCTGCTCTTTTATCATGTCCTTGATGATGTTTTGGTCGATCCGGCCTTCATAACGGCATCCAAAGACACATTGAAGGCCTCCGCGTATGCTTAATCCTTTTTTCTTTCCAATGGTAATCATTTCAGAAAGCTGCCGGCGAGCCTCTTTTAATGCCATGCCGGCATTGCGCTGACTGTGGGTATTGCTGACCGAAATGGAAGCAGTGATGTGGGATCCACCCGCATTGGCAGCCCGTTCCATTCCTTTCGGATTTAATACCAGCATGCTGTAGACAACACCGTCGCGTTTCTTTAATCCGGCACACAGATTTTCAGCATCGGCCATCTGGGGAATCAGTTTTGGATTGACCAAAGAGGCAATCTGGATCCGTTTCACACCGGCATCGATGAGTGCATCGATGATTTCCAGCTTAGTTGCAGTGGGAACCACTTTTGCTTCACTCTGCAGGCCATCTCTGAGGCCCTGCTCTTCGATGACCACCGATTTTGGTAAATCAACCATTTTCATCTATTAACGCTATTCCCTCTAAGCGAGTTTGTTTTCAAGCCTATCGATCATAGCTGATATTTCATAACGCGGGGAAGCCAGGAGGCTAAAAGGCTTGTGAATTTTTAAGCTTTCTGGCCTCCAGCCTCCCAGCCTAGAGCCTTAGATAATAGCAGATTATAAACTCTGTGCAAGGTGAATTCGGATATTGACATTTCACAGAAAACCCGCCTAATTAACTGACCCGTAAAGCCGTGCATTTACACTTCTAATCCGGTTTATATTTGGGAGGTTCAATGTCGGACATAACTGAAACCATCAAAGCCAGAGATCCGGGGGAAAGAGAATTTCATCAAGCGGTTCAAGAAGTTATCGACAGTGTCAAGCCGGTGTTGGATCAGAATCCCCGCTACCGCCAGGAAGCTATCCTTGAGCGAATTGTTGAACCGGAACGCATCATTACTTTTAGGATTCCTTGGTTGGATGATCAAGGAAATGTGAGGGTAAACCGCGGTTTCAACATTGAAATGAACAGTGCCATCGGCCCTTACAAGGGTGCCTTGCGGTTTCACCCGTCTGTCAATCAGAGTATTTTGAAATTTCTGGCGTTTGAGCAAACCTTTAAAAACGCGTTGACCACCATGCCTTTAGGCGGAGGTGCCAGCGGTTCTGATTTTGATCCCAAGGGCAAATCCGATGATGAAGTCATGCGCTTTTGTCAGAGCTTTATGGCCGAATTGTTCCACCATATAGGCGCCAATACGGACATTCCCACCCCCGACATCGGTGTCGGTGCCAGAGAAATCGGTTATCTCTTTGGAATGTTTAAAAAGCTCAGCAACGAATTTAGCGGCGCGTTGACCGGCAAGGGTATCAACTGGGGCGGCAGTCTTATTCGACCCCAGGCCGCTGGTTATGGATGTGTTTATTTTGCTGCAGAGATGTTGGCGACTCGCAACATCAGTCTTGAAGGGCAAACCTGTCTGGTATCCGGTTCCGGCAACGTGGCCCAACACACCGCTGAAAAGATACTGGAAATGGGCGCCAAAGTGATTACCCTGTCTGACTCCTCCGGTTATATTTATGATGCCGGCGGTCTCGACCGTGATAAGCTGGCCTATGTAAAGCATCTAAAAAATATTCGCAGGGGCCGTATTAAAGATTACACTGGAAAATATCCGTCGGCGGTATATACGGAAGCCGATTACAGCCTGGACCATAATCCCCTGTGGGGCCACCGCGCGGTGTGTGCCTTTCCCTGTGCCACCCAAAATGAGATCAATGATAAGGACGCGTATAACCTGATAAACAATAATATTAAATTAGTATGTGAAGGGGCCAGCATGCCCTGTTCGCCCGAAGCGATCGATATTTTCCAGGAGCGAAATGTTCTTTTTGCGTTGGGGAAAGCCGCAAATGCCGGCGGGGTGGCGGTTTCCGGCCTGGAGCTGGTGCAAAACAGCATGCGTCTCAACTGGCTAGGAGAAGAAGTGGATCAACGCCTCAAAATAATTATGAAGGGCATTCACAATACTTGTCTGGAGGCGGCCGAACAGTATGGGACACCAGGCAACTATGTCAATGGTGCCAATATTGCGGGTTTTGTGAAGGTGGTGGAGGCCATGCTGGATCAGGGGGTCGTGTAAAACTGAATGAAAATTCGAACATAGAGACTATCTAATCAGCCACGGACCCGCACAGACTTACACAGACATATCTTCTGCAAGTTTAATGGTAGGATTTAATTTTTTAAAGGTACAACAATTGACTGCTTTGTCTTCGTCAATATCCAAACAGACAAAGCGTTAGTGTGAGTCCGTGTGGGTCTGTGGCTAATTAAAAAAATCAAATCTGTGTAATCTGCGGATTTTATCTAAGCCGATCCTCGATTTTAGAGCGAACGGATCTCCTGCCGCATAAATACCGTATAGGAAATTCCAAAGCATACCACCGTCAGAGCAATCAACGAGATAATATAAGGCACCACGATCAGGATGCTTTGAAGCAGCGGCAGCGGTCCGGAAAATCGCGCCATGGATATGCTTTCCAAAGGGCCTGCTCCCATGTTGATGGCGGATCTGGCGGACTTTCGCATCGGATCAATAATTGTCGTGGTGGCATCGGTATATAGTTCCATGGGCGATGTCAGGATAAACGCCCTTACGATTTTTGCCCGCCGCATGGCAGATTCCAGGCTGGCATCCGCCGATTCGGATGCAAGCGCATTTGCCAATACGTTGGCACCGAGTGAAACAAAAAATGAGAAAAATATCCAGACGGCCAGGGCTGCCAGGGCCGAGGTTGCCGTGCTACGGAACAAAATCGAGAACAAAATAGCAACACCCAGCCAGAATGAAATGTAGATGATGCTGATTACCAGATAGATGGCAATTCGCCAGATTTCTTCAAAGCCCGGTACGATTCCCAGAACAATGAGCCCCAGTCCGGTGATGACCAAAACAATGGAAACCATCATGACGGTGATCATGACCACGCCTGCAAGAAATTTTCCGTTGATGACCACATCCCGATATACGGGTTGAGAAAGCAGCTTGCTGAGGGTGCCCTCGTTGCGCTCGCGATTGATGGTGTCAAACCCTAAAACAAGGCCAACCAGGGGGCCAAAAAAGGCCACAAACTGCACCAGCGAAAACAGCGCTCCCGATGAGGTGAACAGCATCAGAAAAATAAATTGCGGTTTGGCAACACCCTCCAGCTCATTGCGGATATTTATTCCGACCATGTAGGCCGTAATCAGGCTGACCATGGCAATCAAAGCGAAAATAATGGTAAACCGATAACTGGCAAAATGGTCGGCCAGCTCCTTTCTTATAATGGTTTTAATACCCCGCACGACTAAGCCTCCTGGAAATATTTCATATAGAGTTCTTCCAAGGTATACTGCTCTTTGCCCACCCCAAATTTTTCCTTTGCCAGGTGATCCATATCGCCCTGGGCCACCATGCGGCCCTTAATCATGATGCCGATGCGATGGCAAATCTTTTGAACCTGATGCAGCATATGGCTGGAAAGCAAAATCGTCATTTTCTTTTCGCGGCACAGGCTTTCAATGAGCTCGATCATCCGATTGGTGCCGTCCGGATCCAGCCCCAGGGTGGGCTCATCGAGAAACGCCACTTTAGAATCTTTGATCAGTAGTTCAGCAATACCCAGGCGCTGCCGCATACCGCGCGAATAAGCGGCGATTTTTTTATCCTGCTCCTCCACAAGCCCTACCGTCTGAAGGGATGCCGTTATGCGTTCTTCGGCCATATCCGCTGTGATGCCATTTAGTTCAGATATAAAATTGAGCATCTGGCGGGCATTTAGATCACCGTAAAACCCCATGTTTTCCTGCAGATAACCGATGACCGACTTAACTTTGATCGGTTCTCTGGCCGGATCCATACCCAGCACTCTTGCCGAGCCGCTGGTGGGCTCGGTGAGTCCCAGCAGCATTAGAAGTGTGGTGGTCTTGCCGGCACCGTTGGGGCCCAGAAAGCCAAAAATTTCACCCGCATTCACACGAAACGAGAGATTTTCAACAGCTGCCTGGCCGTTGTAAATTTTGGTCAGTTCTTGAGTTTCGATAACGGCTTCAGTGCTCATTTTAACGCCTTCCCAACCA
>JASFIX010000058.1:0-12301 GCA_050122435.1 Desulfobacterales bacterium | reverse complement strand
CATTGACCAGGAAATGATTGTGCAGGACAAACTGGCGACCCTGAGCCCGAGAATTCGCAAAGCCAAGGCGATAGACAACATTATCAAGACGACGTTCCAATAATGACAGCAGGTTGGTTCCGGTGGCACCTCTCTTGCGTTCCGCCCTTTTGAAAAACAGGTGAAATTGTTTTTCAGAAAGTCCATACATTCTTTTGACTTTCTGTTTTTCCCGCAACTGTATTCCGTAATCAGAAATTTTCCGGCCGCGACGCTCACCGTGCTGTCCGGGCGGATAAGAACGTCGGTCAAAGGCACATTTATCCGAATAGCAGCGGTCTCCCTTAAGGTACAATTTTAAATTCTCCCGCCGGCAGTGCCGGCAGACCGAATCTCTATATCTTGCCAAAAGATCCTCCCAATTTCGTTATTGGTTATTAGTCATTGGTTATTAGTTATTGGTTATTGGTTATTGGTTATTAGCTGTTAGTTGACTGTAATTTTCTTTGACAATGCATCCCTATAATCTGGTGCGCAATATCATCACGAATAACGGTTAACGAATAACCATTAAACCCTGCGCCGTTTGGGTGGTCGACATCCATTATGGGGAATGGGTGTCACATCTTTAATCATTACAACATTAAATCCGGCGGCCTGCAGCGCACGTAACGCAGATTCTCTTCCAGGGCCCGGACCCTTAACATAAACCTCTACGGTTTTCATTCCATGTTCCATTGCCTTTCGGGCCGCGTCTTCAGCTGCGAGCTGCGCCGAAAAAGGTGTACTTTTACGAGAACCCTTAAACCCCTGAACCCCGGCACTGGACCAGGAAACGACATTCCCTCCTGGATCGGTTATGGTTACAATCGTATTGTTAAATGTCGATTGAATATGAACAACGCCGTTCGAAATATTTTTCTTTACCTTCTTTTTGGTACGAATTTTTTTGGCCATTGATTTGCCTCTATCTTATCTAGTCAAATTATATTCCAAGTCGTTTACTTTTTCTGCTTGGCGGCGCCTCTCTTCTTAACGGCTGCCCGTTTGGGCCCTTTGCGTGTACGGGCATTGGTGCTGGTCCGCTGTCCTCGCACCGGTAGCGATTTACGATGACGCAGCCCGCGATAAGAACCAAGATCCATCAGGCGCTTGATATTCATCGAAACTTCGGTGCGCAGCTCACCTTCCACCTTATATTCATTATCGATAACCTTGCGGATATTGCTAATCTGATCTTCCGTCAGATTATCGGTCTTCAAATCTAAATCGATATTCAGCTTATCCAAAATCCGTCTGGAGGCCGTTCTTCCGATCCCATAAATATAAGTCAGACCGATTTCGATTCGCTTATTTCTGGGTAGATCAACCCCTGCAATCCTTGCCAATGTCAATCCTCCTTTATCCCTGCCGCTGTTTATGCCGTTTATTTTCGCAGATTACCCGAACGACGCCCTTGCGCCTAACAATTTTACATTTGGGGCAAATTTTTTTAACAGATGCTCGCACCTTCATAAAAAATACTCCTTATAAAACTGGGAATTGGGTATTCGGTTTTGGTCTTAAGGTTTGCTAAAACTTGATGCTTAAAAAGATCAGATCTGCATCCAAAACCAATTCCCAGTTTTATTTTGATCGATAAGTGATTCGACCGCGTGTCAGGTCATATGGAGAAAGCTCAACCGTAACCTTATCTCCGGGAAGGATTTTAATAAAGTGCATCCGCATTTTTCCCGAAATATGGGCAAGCACCTGATGTTTGTTCTCCAATTCAACCTTGAACATCGCGTTGGGCAATGTTTCCAGAACAACGCCCTCAACAACAATCGGTTCTTCTTTGGCCACAGGCAACTCCGTTCACCGGGTTAAAAGTTTAAAACTATTTCTGGGGCTTGAGACGTGGGGCTAGTAGCGTCCCTTCATACGCGCACCGCCCTGTTTTAAAAACCCCTCATAGTGACGACTCAGCATATGCGATTCGATTTGCGCCACCGTATCAATGGCCACGCCAACGACAATCAACAATGCCGTGCCGCCGAAATAAAAAGGAACATTAAACCGGGTGATCAAAATGGAAGGCATGACACAAACCATTGAAACGTAAATTGCCCCCCCCAGCGTGATGCGCGTGAGCACCTTGTCAATATAATCGGCCGTGCGTTTGCCGGGCCGGATGCCGGGAATGAAACCACCCTGCTTTTTCATGTTTTCGGCCACGTCAACCGGGTTAAAGGTGACAGCCGTATAAAAGTAACAGAAAAAGAAAATAAATCCCACAAACAGCAATTCATAAATGACATTTCCCGGCCGCATGGCTTCGCCAATCGATTTTATCCAGGGAATATTGATAAAATTAGCGATGGTGGCCGGAAACATAATGATCGATGAAGCAAAAATAGGGGGAATCACACCGGAAGTGTTGATTTTCAACGGCAGATGGGTACTCTGCCCCCCATACATTTTGCGTCCTACCACGCGTTTGGCATATTGAACCGGTATGCGACGCTGCCCCTGTTCGACAAATATAATGAAACCAACAACCAGCAACATGAAAATGACTAAGATCAGGACAACAAATATCCCCATTTCTCCGCTTGACAGCAAACGAAATGTATTGGCGCCTGCAGTCGGCAACCGTGCAACAATGCCGGCAAAAATGATCAAAGAAATCCCATTGCCGATTCCACGTTCAGTTATCTGCTCGCCCAGCCACATGATAAAGGCCGTACCGGCAGTCAAGGTGATCACCGTCATCAGCCTGAACGCCCATCCCGGAAAAAGAACCACAGGTGCCCCGCCGGGCGAACTCATACTTTCCAAACCCACACTGATACCAAAGCCCTGGACAATACTCAAAATAACGGTGCCGTAACGGGTATACTGCGTAATTTTTTTGCGTCCCTGCTCTCCTTCTTTTTTTAATTGTTCCAGATGCGGTATAACAACGGTCAAAAGCTGCAAAATAATTGAGGCGCTGATATAGGGCATGATCCCCAGAGCAAAAACAGACAGCCGTTCCAGCGCGCCTCCAGAGAACATATTGAAAATTCCGAATATGGTGCCTTCCGCCCTGGCAAAAAAGGATGCCAGTGCACCAGAATCGATACCCGGAACCGGGACATGGACGCCCACCCGGTAAACGATAAGCAAACCTAGCGTGAACAGAATACGCTTTTTTAGCTCGGGTATTTTAAAGACATTTTGGAACCCGCTACCGATCATTATATGACCTCTACGCTGCCGCCCGCGGCCTCAATCTTTTCCCGGGCACTTTTGCTGACGTGATTAAGTTTAACATCGAGGGCGACGCGGATCTCCCCCTGTCCTAATAATTTAATGCCGTCTTTTGGGCCTTTAACAAGCCCCGCTTTCATCAGCGCTGCTTCATCCACCACGCTACCGCTTTCAAATGCATGTAAATCTCTGAGATTTATGATCGCGATTTTTTTTCTAAAAATATTGGTAAAGCCGCGCTTGGGAAGACGCCGTTGAATTGGCATCTGACCGCCTTCATAGCCGGGTCTGACACCGCCACCGGATCGGCTGTTATACCCCTTGGTGCCTCGACCTGCGGTCTTGCCCCAGCCGGAGCCAACTCCGCGGCCCAGCCGTTTATTGGTTTTGCGAGATTTTGCAGGCGGTGATAGTTCATGAAGCTTCATCTACCTTCTCCTCAGTGCTAACGAGATGGGATACTTTATTAATCATTCCCCGAATTTCAGGGGTATCTTTGAACTCAACCGTTTTATTTAATCGGGTTAGACCCAGTCCCCGCAGGACCTTGCGATGTTTTTCGGGTCTACCAATCATGCTTCGAATGAGTTTTACTTTTACACTTCCGGCCATTTATCTCATCCTTTCTGTGATCCGCCCCTTTGCTGGATGAATCCTTGTGCGCCGGGATCTATAGATCTCCCACAGAAATTCCGCGTCTATTTGCCACCATTTCAGGACTCTCGAGCCGTTCAAGACCGCTGATGGTTGCTTTCACTAAATTGTGAGGGTTGTGAGACCCTAAGCATTTGGTTAAAATGTTTTGCACACCGACGGCTTCAAGAACCGCCCGAACCGCTCCGCCGGCGATAACGCCGGTACCCTCTGCCGCCGGTTTAAGCAGAACCCTGCCGGCCCCGAATCGACCAATGGTTTCATAGGGAATCGTGCCTTCCTGCAAGGGGACCTCTATCATATTCTTTTTGGCTTTTTCTACACCTTTGCGAATGGCCTCGGGGACTTCCCCGGCTTTGCCGAGACCGTATCCAACCGATCCCTGACCGTCGCCAACGACAACAATCGCGCTGAAACTAAAGCGGCGACCGCCTTTGACCACTTTCGCCACCCGATTGATGTGGACCACTTTGTCAATTAACTGGGTTTCTTCGATTTCTGGTTTGAACAAAAGCCTGCCTCCTTAAAATTTTAATCCGGCTTCACGAGCCCCTTCAGAAACGGCCTTTATCCTGCCGTGATACAAAAAGCCGTTACGGTCAAATACGACCTGCTTAACACCTTTTTCTAAAGCGCGTTGGCCAATGATTTTCCCCACCGTATTGGCAGCCGTAATCTTGTTCTTTGTTTCCGGAACATCCCGCACGGCCTTATCCATGCTCGATGCCGCAACCAGTGTTTGGCCCTGAGAATCGTCAATTAACTGTGCATAGATGTGTTTGGCACTTCTAAACACACAGAGCCTTGGCCGCTTCGTGGTACCAATCAGTTTTTTACGAATTCTTTTCTTTCGTTTTAACCGTGCCTGTGTTCTTAAATTAAGCGTTCCCATTTCCTGATGCCCGTTTTTACCTGTTTAAAAAAATTCTAGAAGTGGTTTCAAAATCTCAAATCAGGTTCAATGGCAAGGCGTCAGGCCGATCGGTAAAGCGCAGCATACATGGGTATGTGAGCATTTACCGGAGGCCTGCAACGCAGCCATTGGGCCTTAGATGAGGTTTTGAAACCACTTCTACTGTGCAGCCGTAACCCCAGCTTTACCGGCCTTTCTGCGAATCCGTTCTTCAGCGTATTTTATGCCTTTGCCTTTATAGGGTTCCGGAGGCCGAATCTTCCGGATCGCCGCAGCAGTCCGACCCAGCTTTTCCTTATCGATGCAGGATAATTTGATTATGGTGTTGCGATCAACCGACGCACTGACGCCCTCGGGCAGATCAAACTGAACTGGATTTGAATATCCTACATTTAACACAATAGCGTTTCCTTTGGTTTCGGCCCGGTAGCCAATCCCTTCAATAATCAGAGTGCGTTCAAAGCCCTGGTTAACACCGGTAATCATATTGGCCACCAGGCTTCTCATCAGCCCTTGCATCGCACGGCTGGTCCGTTTATCTTCCAACGGGAAGACCTTTAAGAGACCGTCTTCTACTTTTAAATCCACAGCGCGATGAATCGCTTGTGTGAGTGTGCCCTTCTCGCCCTGAACAGTGAGCACTCTGTTTTCATAAGACACTTTGGTTTTTTCCGGAATCAGAACCGGCTGTTTTCCTACTCGAGACATGCTTTACTCCCAAATTCGTAAGCTACCATACATTGCAAAGGATCTCGCCTCCAACATTTTCCTTCCGAGCTCTTTTATCTGTCATAACACCCCTGGATGTGGATAAGATTGAAATCCCCATTCCATTAAAAATGGGCTTGATTTCATTGCTTTTTACGTAAACGCGACAGCTGGGTTTGCTGATGCGTTTAAGACCGTAAATAACGGCAGACTGTTCCGGACCGTACTTGAGGTAAATTCGTAAAATACCCTGTTTGCCGTCTTTAAGGAACTTGTAATTTTTTATAAAACCTTCGCTCTTTAAGATCTTGGCGATCTCGGTTTTAAGTTTTGACCCTGGCACATCAACACTGTTAAACTTGGCTTTGGCACCATTTCGGACACGGGTCAACATGTCGGCTATTGGATCGCTTACCGCCATTATTTTCTCCTCTTATCTTGCTTCTTGCTTCTGGGCGCCGGCTATTGGCGAATTGTTGCTATTCACTTGTTCCCTGCTGCGTGTCTCTGGTTCAGCCAGGGGTAAGAAGCCAATAGCCGGGCAGTTTATTCGCTACCAACTCGATTTAACTACTCCGGGTAGCTTTCCCTCGGATGCAAATACCCGAAAACAAATCCGGCAAAGCCCAAACTTTCTCAGATATCCTCTGGCTCGCCCACAGACCGGACATCGATTATATTGCCGCACCTTGAATTTGGGTTTACGCATTGCTTTCATTCTGAGCGATTTTTTTGCCAAATCACCCTCCCTAATTTTTAAACGGCATGCCCATCAGACCCAGCAATTGCCTTCCTTCTTCGTCTGTCTGAGCTGTCGTTATGATGCTTATGTTAAGACCCTTGATTTTATCAATTTTATCATAATCTATCTCCGGGAAGATAATATGCTCTTTTATCCCCAAAGAGTAGTTGCCTCGACCATCAAACGATTTGCTGCTAACACCCCTAAAATCTCTAACACGGGCCAGTGCAATATTGACCAACTTGTAATAAAAATCATACATCCGCTGGCGCCGCAGTGTAACCATACATCCAATCGGCATGCCCTCTCTAAGTTTAAAGGCCGCTATAGATTTTTTAGCCCGGGTGATCACCGGTTTTTGGCCGGCAATCGCCTTAAGCTCTTCTGCTGCGGAATCCAGAACCTTTATATTCTGGATGGCTTCTCCCAGGCCCATATTAAGAACAATTTTTTCCAAAGCCGGAACCTGCATGATGTTTTTGTAATTGAAGGTTTCCATGAGCTTGGGCACAACTTCTTTTTGATAGATGTTTTTTAACTGTGACATCGCCTTCCTCCGCCGGCCGGGCTTAAGTATCTATTGCTTCGCCGCACTTAACGCAAAGACGTATTTTTTTTCCATCTTCCAAGCGTTGCATTTTTATTCGAGTGGGATTAACGCACTTGTTGCACATAATCATCACGTTGGAGACGGTTACCGGCGCCTCACCCTCCACAACGCCCCCTTGCCTGTTTTTTGCACTGGGCTTGGTATGATGCTTGATCAGATTGATTTTTTCGATGAGCAATCGATTCTTTTTACGATCAACTTTAAGGACCTTGCCTATTTTGCCTTTGTCCTTGCCGGCAATAACCTTGACCTTATCATCTTTTTTTATCTGTATTTTAGTTTGAAGCATTTTCGATTTCCCTAAATTGATTATTCGTTATTTGTTATTCGTTATAACCAATAACAAATAACTATAAAACTTCGGGTGCCAATGAAATAATTTTCATAAACCGTTTGGCCCGCAATTCCCTGGCCACCGGACCGAAAATTCGGGTGCCGATCGGTTCTCGGGATGCGTTAACCAGAACGGCCGAGTTGTCATCAAATCGAATGTAAGATCCATCCGACCGGCGTATCTCTTTCTTGGTTCGAACCACAACCGCTTTCAACACGTCGCCTTTTTTGACCTTGGCATTTGGCAGGGCTTCTTTGACAGCCACCGTGATGATATCACCGACACTGGCATATCGTCTGCGGGAGCCCCCTAAAACCTTGATGCAATACAACACCTTGGCCCCTGAATTATCGGCTACGGTTAGTCTCGTCTCTGACTGGATCATGTTTTGGTTCCCTTGAAATTAAACGGCTTTTTTGACAATTTTGCTGACGCGCCATCTTTTCGATCGGCTAAGTGGTCTGGACTCGGAAAGGATCACCTGGTCGCCAATCTGACACACATTGCCCTGATCATGGGCGGCAAACTTGGTCCGCCGCCGGATATACTTATGGTAAAATTTGTGCTTAACCAGCCGCTCGACGGCGACCACCACTGTTTTGTCCATTTTGTTGCTGACGACGGTTCCTACCAATTGTCTTTTCATTTTTCGTTTTTTCATGACATCAATTATTCTTCAGCAGTTCTGTTTTTTACTTCAACTTCACGAATAATGGTTTTTATCCGGGCAATATCCCTTTTGGTCTCCTTCATCCGTTGCGGATTTTCAAGCTGGCCGATTTCATGTTGAAAGCTCAGGTTAAATAATTCGTCCTTAAGATCGCTGAGTTTCTGCTCCATTTCATCGATGTTCATGTCCCTAATTTCACTGGCTTTCATCAGGCCTCACCCCTCTCAATAAATCGTGTTTTAACTGAAAGCTTATGCGCCGCCAGACGAAATGCTTCTTTGGCCACCTCTCTGGTAACGCCCTGCATTTCATACAGGATTCTGCCAGGACGAACAACCGCCACCCAACCTTCCGGGGCACCCTTTCCCTTTCCCATGCGGACTTCAGCCGGTTTTTTTGTAAAGGGTTTGTCCGGGAAAATACGAATCCAGATGCGGCCGCCCCTCTTGATATGACGGGTCATCGCGATTCGTGCTGCCTCAATTTGTTTGGCGCTGATACTGCCGCACCCGATGGCCTGCAATCCAAATTCTCCAAAATTCAGATTGCATCCACGACGGGCAACCCCCCTCATTTTACCTTTTTGCTGTTTGCGGTATTTTACCTTTTTCGGACTTAACATTTTCAACAACTCCGGTTCCGAGTTACGTGTTCCGAGTTACGAGTTTTTCGCTTACAACCCGAAACCCGCAACGCGTAACGCGCAACGATTATCTTTTTGTTATTAAATCATAATATCTTCTATATCGTGCACAGAGATGGTATCAAGGATTAAGCCTGACCGAACTGCACTTCATCCTTTTTCAAAATCTCCCCTTTGAAAATAAAAACTTTAACGCCAATAGCGCCATAGGTAGTGCGGGCTTCGACAAAGCCGTAATCAATATCGGCCCTAAGGGTATGCAAAGGCACCCGACCTTCGCGATACCATTCCGTTCGGGCCATCTCAGCGCCTCCCAGACGGCCGGAGCAGATAATCTTCACACCCAGCGCACCAAAGCGCATGGCAGAGGAAACGCCGCGTTTCATCGCGCGGCGAAACGCTACCCGTCTTTCAATCTGTAAGGCTACATTTTCAGCAACCAATTGTGCATCGATCTCCGGTTTGCGGACTTCCTGAATATCGATTAAAATTTCACGATCCGTCATCTTTTCGATGTCTTTTTTGAGCTGAGATATTTCGGAGCCTTTTTTTCCAATAACAATCCCGGGCCTGGAGGTAAAAATTCGCAAACGCACACGCTTGGAAGAGCGTTCAATTTCAATTCGTGACACGCCCGCATGGTAGAGCTTCTTTTTAATGAATTTTCTCAACTTGTGGTCTTCCAGTATATATTCGGCATAATTCTTACCACCGTACCAGCGAGATTCCCACGTTTTGACAATTCCCAATCTCAATCCAATTGGATTTACTTTCTGGCCCAAGCTTTTACCTCCTTATGTTAAACGCTAAACAGAAGATTCTTCGTCCAAAATGACGGTAATGTGACTGGTTCGCTTTAAAATTCGGGTTGCCCGGCCGCGCGCCCTGGCCCGCCACCGTTTCAGTGTTGGGCCTTGATCCGCAACCACATTGCGCACCACCAGCAGATCGATATCGATTTCCGAATTTTGATCCGCATTGGCAACTGCTGAACGGATGACTTTTTCCAAAATTCCCGCTGCCTTTTGGGGCATAAATTTAAGGGTATTCAGGGCAGTTTCAACCGGCTTGCCCTTGACGGCCCCAATCAATTTGTGGACTTTGCGGGGCGAAATTCGCATATACTTTGCAGACGCTTTGACTTCCATCGTTCTGAACCCTGTTAATTGTTATTGGTTATTCGTTATTTGCCTGTAAAATTGTAGTATCTGAAAGAAACTGCCTTTATTCCTTTTAAACCTTTGACCAATAACGGATAACAAATAACGCCAGTTGAGCTTTAGCTCAATCGGCCCGTTATTTTACGCGTGATTTCCGATCTCCGGCATGCCCGTAAAAAGTCCGCGTGGGTGAAAATTCCCCCAGTTTATGACCAACCATGTTCTCAGAAACAAAAACCGGCACAAATTTCCGACCGTTATGGACCGCCAGTGTTATGCCAACCATTTCCGGAACGATGGTCGACCGTCGCGACCAGGTCTTAATGACCTGACTGCTGCGGGATGCCTGGGCTTCCTCGACTTTTTTCAGCAACCTGTCTTCAATATAAGGCCCTTTTTTCAACGAACGTGGCATGAAATCTCCAATAATTAGTTATTAGGTATTAGGTATTAAGTATTGGGTATTGGTTATGAAGATGATGAAAGGGACGGAATAGTCTGCAACAGACAAATACCGAATATCTAATAACCAATACCTAATCTTACCTGCGTTTTTTTACAATCAAGCGGTTGCTTTTCCGCTTGGATCGGGTCTTGAAGCCTTTGGTGGGCCATCCCCACGGGCTGCAGGGATGCCGGCCGCCCGAAGATCTTCCTTCACCGCCCCCCATCGGATGGTCAACCGGATTCATGGCAACTCCCCGTACTTTTGGGCGACGCCCCAGCCAGCGTTTGCGGCCGGCTTTTCCCAGGGATTTATTTTCATGTCCCACGTTTCCGATTTGCCCGATAGTGGCTTTGCACTTTAAAAGCACCATCCGCACCTCGCCCGAAGGCAGTTTGATCAGTGCGTAGGTGTCCTCTTTCGCCATCAACTGGGCATAAGTGCCGGCACTGCGAACAATCTGCCCGCCTTTGCCCAGGCGTAATTCAATATTATGAATATGCGTGCCCAACGGGATATGACTCAACGGTAAATTATTGCCCGGTTTAATATCCGCATCAGGTCCGGATTCTACAATATCATCGACTTTAAGCCCAACCGGTGCCAGAATATAACGTTTTTCTCCATCCGCGTAATTCAAAAGGGCAATCCGAGAGGAACGATTCGGGTCGTATTCAATGCCAGCCACTTTGGCCGGGATTCCGGTTTTGTCGCGTTTAAAATCGATGATCCGATAATGCCGTTTATGGCCGCCGCCCCGACGGCGGACGGTAATGCGCCCATGGACATTTCGCCCACCGGATTTTTTAAGCGCTTTTAGCAGTCGTTTCTCTGGTGTGGTCCGGGTGATCTCTTCAAAAGAAGAATATGTTTGAAAGCGCCTTCCCGGCGAAGTCGGTTTGATCTTTTTTTTAACCATGTTGTGCTCCTAATAATAGAAATGGCTTTTATGCGCCTTCAAAGAAATCGATCCTTTCGCCGGGCATCAAGGTAACAATTGCTTTTTTCCAATCCCGGCGCTTGCCGACGAATCGCCCTCTGCGTTTAACCTTACCCCTGACCTGCATGGTTTGAATCTTGGCCACTCTGACTTTAAAAGCGGTTTCGATCGCCCGCTTTATTTCAATGCGATTTGCACGCCGGTCGACTTCAAAGGTCAGCTGGTTGGCAATCTCTTTTTGAATATTTGTTTTTTCTGTGATCAAAGGTCGTTTGATTATCTCATATGGCATCATGCCGCCAGCCTCCCCTCAATACCCTTTATTGCCGGCTCCAGCAAAATTAATGTCTTGTATTTGAGGATATCGTAGACATTCAAGCCTTCATAGCGAAGCACCTTCACATCGGGCACGTTTCTTGATGAACGCTCCAAATTTTCATTTTTTACATCGGTGATGATGAGCGTGTTGGTCAGCTTCAGGTTTTTTAAGATATCGACAAAATCTTTGGTCTTAATTTGCGCGAGCTCAAATTTGTCGACCACAACGATTTCCTTGGCCTGCAGCTTGCTGCTTAATGCCATCTTCAGGGCCAGTTTGCGAACTTTTTTGGGCGCCCGGAAAGCGTAAGTCCGTCCATCGGGTCCAAACACAACGCCGCCGCCCCTCAGTAGCGGTGCCTTAATATCCCCGCGCCGGGCTCTGCCCGTTCCCTTTTGGCGAAACAATTTACGCCCGCTGCCTTTCACATCGCTGCGATGCTTTACAGCAGCCGTGGCAGCCCGTCGATTGGCCAGCTGCATGGTGACAACCTCGTGCAAGACACTGGGTTTCACAGGTACATTGAAGATATTTTCGGCCAATTCGACCGTTGTAATTTTTTTCCCTTTGGTATTTTGAACATCGACAACCGGCATAGCATTCCTCGTTCGCAGGAATCGAGGCGGAATCATTATTGAATCAAGATTCCGCACTTTAACAGTAAATTTTATGAAGCTTCGTCCTTACTAAATTTAAGCTTGTTGATCGTAACCAACGCGGACTTTGAGCCCGGTACCGCACCTTTGATCAAAATGATGTTATCTTCGGATCGGATATCAACAACTTCCAGATTCCGCATGGTTTGGCGATCGTTGCCGTAGCGGCCGGGCATCTTTTTTCCTTTAATGATTTTTGCCGGAGACGCACTGCAGCCGACGGATCCGGGGATGCGGTGGCTGTGGCTTCCATGGGTTTTGCGTCCACCATGAAACCCGTGGCGCTTCATTACA
>JASFIX010000057.1:0-12514 GCA_050122435.1 Desulfobacterales bacterium | reverse complement strand
AGGCGATAAAATTGCCGAAGCCCTTAAGATCAGTTCGGGTCGATCTTATTCTGGGGAATTGGGGGGCTACGATGAAAGTGACTGGTATCGATTTGATATCCCCTCCGGTAGTGTTTTAGAAATGACCTTTTCCAATCACACAGAGGGTACCCCGATGAAATTTTCTTTCCGCAACGTTGACGGGGGCGAGGTCTGGCGATCGGAAGAATTGCTGCCCGAGACTAAAAACACCACCCGGATGCTCATGAACAACACGACAGGGGGCATCTACTTTTTGGAAGCATTCGACGGCAGCGGGCCGTATGAATTTGAGATCTTTTTGGAGCAGCAAAACGATGCCGGTTTGGGTTCGGATGCCGGCGACCGGATTGCCGAAGCCACTAAAATTACTTCGCAAAGGTCGATCACCGGTGAGCTGGGACACCTCGATAGAGAGGACTGGTATACGTTCTCACCTCTTGAGGGAAAATCAATTCGATTCACCTCCGATACAGATGGGGAGCCATTGAAGCTGTCCATGGGCAACGTGGCGCGTAAACAAGTGCTATACACGGCTGAATTGACACCGGGGGTGACCGAAACGTTCGAGGTTCCCAAGGAGATACGGCCGCCTTATTTTTTAAGGATTTATGGCGGCAGAAGTAAATACAGCTTTGAAATTCAATAACAGGTTTCAGGTGTCAGGTTTCAGGTGTCACGATTACGAACCTGATGACAAGAGGATTATCGGATTGCGCATTTTTGCGTTTTTGCTGACACCTGACACCCGACACCTGAAACCATATAGGTACATCCTTAGATTAAACACATTAATCTGCAAGCGGGTTTGTTAAGCCATGATGACAGCTTTGGATTTCTTCCCGTTGATCTTTATGGTAAGTGGCTTATTGAGGATGATGTGTTTCAGGTGGCGGGTTTCATTTTTTGGTGGCAGAGACCGCAGCCATTTCCAGTCGATAAAATCTTCCCCCCCTTCCGATGTGTTCAAATAGCTGATTCCCAAAGATGTAATATTGTGAAAAAAATGGGAGCCCTGGGATGGGTCAGCCTTTAAGCCTTCGATGGTTGTTTCAACAATTGCGCCAACACCCGAGATGTCCGGCCAGCGTACCGGAATTCCCAGCCAACGGTCTGCAGATCCCCAGCGTCCCGGTCCGATAAGCAGATATTTCCGCTTGCACAGAATCATCTGTTTATTCATATTCCCGATTTCGCTGGCGATTTCGATGGTTCGGGCGTTATCAAATGTATCCGGATTCACAAAAATAATATCTTCAATTTCCTCAAATTGTCCGTTTCCGAG
Source organism: Desulfobacterales bacterium (assembly GCA_050122435.1). Taxonomy (GTDB): domain Bacteria; phylum Desulfobacterota; class Desulfobacteria; order Desulfobacterales; family JAHEIW01; genus JAHEIW01. Next base: position 11,211 of record JASFIX010000057.1, on the reverse strand, counting down.
GGCCATCGTGGAATAACAGAAGGCTTTGGAAATTTCTTCATCACTGATTTCAACTTCCAGATTATGTTGATTGACCATCATCGGTCTAATCTGCAGCAGTTCAAATGCAGGCTTCTGATCATTACTAAACGGCATGTTAACCGCAAATTCGATTTCCACGGGGCAGCCCATGCCTTTTCTGCCGATGGTCAGAATCTCGGAGAGAATTTCAGCCAACGGCAAGGATTGATATTTTAAGATGTTGGCAAAGGTGCATACCGGATATCCGGAAGCTTGAACTCCATCGCGGATTCGATGATCCTCGGCAGAGTAAGTGCTGCATAGATGCCTCACCGGGGCATGGTTGATCGCTTCATCGATGTCAAGTTTTACCAGAGTGGCGTCTTCCCTGTTGGCAAGATCGTCCGGGAAACCATCCATTTTGAGCGCATAGAAAAAGCGCTGTGAATTTTCCAGAATATCTTCGACTGTCGAAAACTGGGGGAGAAATTGCGGATATTTCGGCGAAAACCGCAGGGCGACACCGCCTTCAACCACGATTTTTCCCAGCCCGAGTGCAACATGCGCCAGACCTTCTTCGGGTTTCATATATGAGAGGGGGTAGTAATTATAGGATTGAGCAACTCCGGAAATTGCCGGATAGAAATAATCGCCATAAACCTTTCCGGTCAACTGTTGGATAACAATTCCCATTTTTTCGTCTTCTGCGCGATGGAATGTGCTTTTGACATATGCCCGGGCACTTTGGCAATAGGTTGAGGCATAAACCAGCTTGATCGCCAAAGTAAGTTGCTTAAGCCGTTTGTTCAGATCCGGGTGGTTGTTAGGGATCATGTAAGTTTTATATACACCGGCAAAAGGTTGGAACTGCGCATCTTCAAGTAGACTCGATGATCGTATTGCCAGAGGAAAACGGGCGTGATTCAAATACTGTTCAAGGTTTAGTTTAAGCCACTCAGGCACTTTAGCTGCTGTAAATAAACGGATAATGTCCTTATCTTTGAAGTCTCGGGTAGCCACTTCCGCAAGATTATTTTCGTTGATAAACGAATCGAACCCTTCGGTTGAGACCACGAGTGTTTTGGGGACGGAGATAGCGACATCTTGAAACTCATCTAAAAATTTCGGGATGTTTTTCAGGCGGGTGGACATAAAGGCCAATCCTCTGGCTTTCCCTCCCAGAGAGCCCCTTCCGATTTTGGTAAAATCGGCGTCCGGGTCAAAATGTTGTGAGTCAAATTCGGTGATGATCCCTTTTTGACGCCCCACGCGGCGTTCGCGTATGATGGAGACCAGATATCGTTTGGCTTCACCAATACTTTCAAAATCGCTGATTTTAACCGGTTTAAGTTTGGAGGCCAGCATAATTTCGGAGCGCGCCATCAGCCAGCTTGAAAAATGGTTATGGGTGGCATGATAATACACGGATTCATCCGGGATATTCGGCAAGATATTTTCCATGTTACGCAAATTGCTGGCTCGACCAATTTCTTTACCATCCGGAAGTCTAAAAATAAATTCTCCGAATCCAAGATATTGCATAAAAAAGCTGCGGATTTCCGAATGCAGCGTCGGGGAATTTTTATTAAGAAAAACAGCCGGTATTTTTTGCGCCCGATTGCGATTGGATTCTTCGGAGCTAAAATTTAATAACGGTAAGTCCGGGCTGTCTTTGCGAATCATGGAAAGCAGTTTGAAGCCGGCGGCATCATCCATTTTCCGGTTTTTAGGAAATCGAACATCTGAGAAAATGCTCAGCAGATAAGGTTTATACATCTGATAAAGTTCAACGGCTTCTTCGTAGTTCTGTGCCACCAGGATTTTGGGTCGCGCGCGCATCCTCACCATGCGGTGTTCATCATTAAGGGATTCTTCCATGACCGCCTGGGTCTGGGTGACAATTTCTTTGTACAGCAATGGCAGCAAAGATGAATAATAGATCGGTGAATCTTCCACGATGATAATGACCCTGACTCGCGCCCGCTGGGTGTCGTAAGCCACATTCATCCGGTCTTCCAGGTTTTTAATCAGCGCCAGCAATAAATCCGAATTGCCGGACCAGACATATAATCGGTCAATAGAGCTGCGATCTGAATATTTTCTATCGAGCAGGTGACGATTGGTATTCTGAATCATCAGGAAAACCGGTAGATCCGAAAACTTGCTTTTGATCTGATCACCGAGGACGTAGGCATCGATTTCATCGACCTGGGGCATGGTGATCACCAAATCGAATTTTTTTTGGGATAGGATATCCAGGGCTTCTCGGGCTGAAGAAGCCCATGTGAGCATCGGTGGGCGAGAAAGATTCAAGCCGCGATATTCATGGATAATACGCTCGGCAAGCCGGCCTTCTTCTTCCATTATAAAGGCGTCATAAGGGCTTGAGACCAGAAGGATCTCAGTGACCTTTTTGGCCATTAGCTCGTGAAAGACTTTAAATGAAAGGTCAAAATCTTCAGGTTGAAACGGTTTTTGAGTTGTCATATTTCCGGCAACCCTTTTGGGTTCAAGTCAGCAGTTAATAATTCGTGTCCAATTGGTTAACTCAAAAATAGCAGATCATCTTTTTAAGTTGGCCTGTTGTGCCGGTTGAGCCTGTTGAGCCCGTTAAGAAAGGAAAAATGTCTGTTTTTATTTTTGTAACAGGCAAACGGGTAACGGGTAAACGGGCACAACCTGCTTGAAATAGCTATTAACAAATATATGTTTGTGACCGTCTGATTGCAAGTAATCAGGCGGAATCTGGACTATGCCTATCTGTTGAAGTACTTGCCCTGCCAGGAATTTCTTTTTTCCAGGGTTTCATGGATGAGATTCAGGGTTTCGGTTTTTTTCAATGACCATTGCGGTGCCACCAACTCTTGGCGATGGGGATCACCGGTGAGCCGCTGGATGACCATTTCAGCAGGTATTCGCTCCAGAAAATCGCATACCAGTTCCACATAGGCCGACTGCTCAAGGCATTTTAATTCTCCCTGGCGGTAAAGGGTTTCCAAAGGGGTACCTTTAACGACGTAAAGCAAGTGCAGCTTTACCCCGTCTATCCCCAGTTTCGCGATAGTTGCGGCTGTATGCAGCATGTCCTGCCGGTTTTCATTGGGAAGGCCTAAAATAACATGAGCACATATCTTGATCCCGCGGTTTTTGGTTTTTTCGACGGCATCTTTAAAGCATTGGACATCATGACCCCGGTTAATAAATGCCAAGGTCGCATCGCGAGCCGACTGCAGGCCGTATTCAACCCAGATCAAGTGATGCCTGGCATAATCCTGGAGCAAATCCAATATCGCTTCATCAACACAATCCGGCCGGGTACCGATTGAGAGCCCGACAATATCATCTACCTTAAGGGCTTCGTCATACAACCGCTGCAGGTCGGGCAACGGGGCATAGGTGTTGGAGAATGACTGAAAATAGGCAATAAATTTTTTAGCCTTGTATCGTTTTGAAAGTGAATTTTTTCCATTAATCAATTGCCGGGTTACCGACAGCCCTTTCCCATAGGCGCCGGTACCGGATCCGCGGATGTTGCAGTAAATACATCCGCCGTGCGAAAGGGTTCCATCCCGATTGGGGCATGTCAGGCCGGCATCAACAGTTATTTTTTGTACCCGACATCCAAAGATGTTCCTTAGATATGTATTTAAGTCGCTATATCGCTTTTTCATCACTCTTTTGGCAAAGCCTTGACCCTGTATTGGGCCGGTAATATAATCAGAGGTCGCTGAAACGCTCCCTTTAGGTTTACCGGTTAAGCCCGTTGAGCGCGTTGTTCTGTTAAAATCGGAAAATGTCTAATTTTATTTCTAGCAGGCAAACAGGCTAACAGGCCTATGGGCCAAACCTAAATGGCGCGTTTTAAATTTAAAAAAAATGACTCGGCGATCGCTCAGTTTAGGTCTTCGAACGTCATGATCATTTTTAGCATAGGCAGTTTCAACTGACAACTACCGGAGATTTGTATTTTTAACCACAAAGAACGCGAAGTCGCACGAAGATCAAAACCGAATGGTTTAAATCTCTTTCTTTGTGTCCTTCGTGGTGAAAATCCAATTATAAAGATATATCATTCGGTTTAACAAGCAACTATCGACGTTTTAAAATGATTTATCATCCTAAAAAATACGATATCATTGTCGTCGGCGCCGGTCACGCCGGCTGCGAGGCGGCCCTGGCGGCTGCCCGCATGGGTTGCAGCGTATTGCTGATGGCAATCGATCTTGACAAACTGGCTGCTATGCCCTGCAGCCCGTCAATCGGCGGCATGGCCAAGGGGCAGCTCGTAAAGGAGCTTGACGCGCTGGGAGGGGAAATGGCCAAAATAACGGATAAAACCGCCATATCCTTCCGAACCCTGAACACGAAAAAGGGACCCGCCGTGCATTCGTCCCGTACTCAAAATGATAAAATCCGATACCATACGGCCATGAAAGCAGTTGTCGAGTCGCAACCCAATTTGGATCTCAAACAGACCCTGGCGGAGCGGCTCGTGGTAGAGGGCAATCGCGTAGGGGGTGTGGAAGATCATACCGGGTTTGGATATCAAGCACAGGCCGTTATTCTGGCCACTGGCACCTTTTTAAGTGGTTTGCTTCATATTGGCTTTAATTCATTCCGGGCCGGCCGGGCCGGTGAATTTGCCTCTTACGGACTGGCAGCTGATCTTAAAAAATTGGGGTTTGAACTGGGTCGCATGAAAACCGGTACTCCCCCGAGATTGAAAAAAGCCAGTATTGATTTTTCAAAATTTATCGTCCAGGAGTCGGATGTCAATCCGGTGCCTTTTTCCTATTTTAGTGACTCCCTGAGGCTGCCGCAGCTGCCATGCCATATTGGACACACCAACTCAAGAGCTCATGAAATCGTGCGTAAAAATCTGGAACGCTCGGCACTATATGGCGGAATTATTCAGGGGATTTCGGCCCGCTATTGCCCATCTTTTGAAGACAAAATCGTTAGATTCCCCGATAAAGACAGGCATCAGGTGATCCTGGAGCCCGAAGGGATAGAGACTCAGGAAATCTATGCCTCCGGCCTGGGCAACAGTCTGCCTCTGGAAATTCAGATCGAACTGGTGCAGTCCGTCGAAGGTCTGGAGGCGGCGGAAATTATGCGGCCGGCCTATGCCATTGAATACGATTACGTTAATCCGATCCAGTTGAAGCCAACCCTTGAGACGAATCGGGTGGCCGGACTGTTTTTGGCGGGGCAGATCAATGGGACATCCGGTTATGAAGAAGCGGCAGCGCAGGGCCTGTGGGCCGGGATTAATGCCGCCTGCCAGATCCAAAAAAGGGAGCCCTTTATTCTGGATCGCTCCCAGGCTTATATGGGCGTGATGGTCGATGACCTGGTTACACGCGGTACCCGCGAGCCGTATCGCATGTTTACCTCAAGGGCCGAGTACCGGCTGATGCTGCGAGAAGATAATGCATCATTGCGATTAATGGAAATCGGTCACGAACTGGGGTTGATCAGCGATGAGGCATTCAAAGAAGTCAAGACCTGCAAAACCCGGATCGGTCACGAGATCCAGCGGATCAAACAAACCATCATCAAGCCGGATGATCGCGCAAATCAATACTTGCTAAGCAGCGGCACAAAACCGATTCAAAGTGGTATCTATCTTGACCAATTATTGAAGCGAGCTGAGTTGGGGTATGAAGTGGTCGAAGCCCTGGCAAAGGCGCCTCAAGCGCTCAGCCGCAAGGTGACCGAGCAGGTTGAGATCGAAATTAAATACGAGGGCTACATTCAAAAACAGCTCAATGAAATAGAAAAATTTAAAAACCTGGAGCGAGTAAAGATACCCGAAAGTCTGGATTTTTTTTGTATCCACGGCCTTTCGAATGAATTGAAGGAAAAATTATCCCATACCAGGCCGACATCTCTGGGACAGGCGTCGCGTATTGACGGGATGACTCCGGCGGCCATTTCGGTCCTGATGGTCGCCCTTAAGGCAGCGACTAAATCATCGAGTGCTTAACCAGAGTTTAGGGATCAAGCGTCCGTGTTCAGTATTCAAGAAAATTAGGTTTCAGGTGTCGGGTGTCAGGTGTCAGCAAACAGATGACAGTGTGCAGAATCTGATAATCCTCTCTTCATAGGGATCATAATCCTGACACCTGAACCGCCTACGGCGGAACTGCTGGAGCCTTGACACCGACTCACAAACAACTTATCCTAGACAGTAATTTATAGTAATTTTAGAAGATTAATCATATTATCGATTAAAAAATAAACTTTATCCGTTTAGGAAAGTAAACAGGACAACATCCCCATGGCTGAAGATTATTACCAATTACTGGGCGTTAAGAAAGACGCTTCGGAGGAGGAAATCAAAAAAGCGTACCGCAAGTTGGCAATGAAATATCATCCGGATCATACCAAAGGCGATAAGGCTGCCGAAGAAAAATTCAAAAAAATCAGTGAGGCTTACGCGGTACTAAGTGATAAAGAAAAGCGCAAAGAATATGATACGTTTGGTGCTGAAGGTTTTCGACAGCGCTTTTCACAGGAAGATATTTTCAGAGGGTTTGATTTTGGGGACATTTTACGTGAATTCGGTTTCGGCGGCGATTTTTTTTCAGGTCGTGGCCGCGGCAGCGGTATGCGATTCAACTTTGGCGGTGGATCACCATTCGGCTCGCAAGCTGGACAGCAGCAAGCTCAGGTAAAAGGCTCCGACCTGGTATACGAACTTCCACTGACATTGAAGGAAGTGGTCAACGGGACCACCAAAACGGTCAGCCTGCAGCATCAGGGCTATTCCGAAAAAGTAACGGTAAAAATTCCGAAAGGTTTGATTTCCGGCAAAAAATTGCGTCTGGCCGGTAAAGGTAGCCCCAGTCCAGTCGGCGGCCCACCGGGGGATCTTTTTATTCAGGCCAAAGTACTCAATGACCCTTTATATCGCGCTGAAGCCTATGACCTGCACCTGAATCACGAGGTGAAGTTAAGTGAGGTCCTTCTGGGGACCCGTATATCCGTGTCCACCCTTGATGACAAAAAACTCAGTTTAAAAATTCCTCCCGGTACCCAACCCGGAACAAAAATGCGTATGCCTGGTCAAGGAATCCCGCATATGAAAGGCAGCAAAAAAGGTGACCTTTTCGTTAAGATCCAGGTCAAACTGCCCAAGCAACTGACAGATGAACAGAAGAAGCTTATTGATAAACTGGCAGAGACGGGATTGTAACGAATAAAAATAATTGACAAATTCGCATATTCACGGTAAATTTTAGTATAAATATAGAATATATTTCACCATTTGCTGCGCGTTGCCAGTAACGGCTCCAACAGCTCCACATCCGGAAATTTCCAACGCAAAAAAAACATTGAAATTGATATAAAAGATAAAGAGGTATGAAATGATTGTTACCTGTAATGAATGTGATTCCAGCTTCAACGTTGACGACAGCCTCATAAAGGATGACGGCTCCAAGGTTCGATGCTCAAAATGCAGCAGTGTTTTTGTTGTTTATCCGGAAGCATCCGGATCTGAATGGGGTGAAGATGCCGATGATTTAGGGCTTGAGATGGATGAAGGGCTAGAATCGGATGATGAATTGGCGGATTTGGTTGGGGACAGCGAGGCGGATGATGAATTGCCCGATCTTGAAGATATGATGGATTTTGAAGACGACGAGTTGGCCGTCGAAGCGTCTGCCGAAGAAGATCCCGGTGGTCTCGACCTGGATCTGGATATGGGTGAGGCTGATACAGCCGCAGTGGATGAAGATGGGCTCCTGGACGACGAAGAACTCGATATGGATTTTGACCTGGATGAAGAAAGTCTGCCGGAGTCAGATGAATTTGAGCTGGGTGATATTGAAACAGATGATAGCGACCTGGCCGATATAGAAATGGATCTGGAAGATTTAGACGAAGCCGGAGAAGTCGATATGGCCGAGGCGGAACCCGACCTGGATTTAGACTTGGAAGCCGATGAGGAACCGGTGGGTGCCGCTGCAGAGGGGGACGATGAGCTCGACCTGTCAGATCTTGAAGATTTGGTTGATTCCGATGCTGAAATGGATCTGGAAGATGTAACCATGGAGACCCCAGAGGGTGCTGACTTGGATCTGGAAGATTTAGGTAAAACCAAAGAAGTTGATACGGCTGAGGCAGAACCAGATCTGGATTTGGACCTGGAAGCTGATGAGGAACCGGCGGTTGCCGCTGTAGACGGGGGCGATGAGCTGGATCTGTCGGACCTTGAAGACCTGGTCGCGGCTGACGAAGGTATGGGATTGGAAGGTGAAGCGATCGAAGTTGAGGAAGATCTCGATCTGGACCTCGATTTGGAATCAGAACCGGAGGCTGAGACAGTTGCAGCAGAAGGCGATGAGCTGGATCTATCGGATCTGGATGATATCATCGATTCCGGCGAGGAACCGGCCGGGGAAGATCTAGTCGCTGAAGCGGCAGATGAGCCGGAACTCGATTTAGACCTTGATCTGGAAGCAGAGCCGGAGTCTGAAGCGCCGGCCGGAGACGTTGAGGGCGCGGATGAATTAGATCTTGAGGGGATCGTCGAATCAGACGAGGCACCGGCAGAAGCGGCCGACGACCTTGTCCTTGATTTTGAGGTCGCAGAAGATGCGGTAAGCCCGGCAGCCGCAGAAGCCCCACCACCCTCCGATTCCGAAGAACTGGGAATGTCTGATCTTGAAAAAATGCTTGAATCCGATGAGAAGCCCGAAACCAGTGACGCGGAGGAACTGGGGTTAGACCTGGATCTCGAAGGCGAGGCTGCACCCGAAGCGGTCGATTCTGCCGTCGAACCGGCCGAATCAGATGAGGCTGAATTTTTAGATATTGAAAAAATGTTGGAGGAAGGCGCCGATACCGCGCCGGCAGAGCAGGAATCGGAAGATCTTGTCGAGCTCGATTTAGACGCCGTGATGGATGAAGCCGCCCCATCTACAGAGCCGGAACTTGAGCTGAATTTGGATCTGGATGCGGACAGTGACGGAACTTTGGATATTTCAGCAACCGCTGAAGACGATCTGGAATTCAATCTGCTAGACTCAGACGAAGAAACCATGCAATATGGAGCAACCCAGGCGGGAGTCACCCAGGTCGCAGACGACCTGACAGCAGGTGGTGATATGGATGCCCCCAGCGATGAGTTCGCCAGTGATGAATTTGCCGATAGCTATGATGAAATGGGCCAAACTGACACCCTGGATGACGTGGGCATGGGTCCCGCTATGGGTGAGCCGAGAAAAACACGAAAAACCCGTAAACCATTAATGGCCGTTGTTCTGCTTTTGCTGCTCTGTGTTTTAGGAATCATTGTGACCAACAGCCTGGGTGTCAAAATCCCATACGTGAGCGATATCCAGATTCCTTATATCAGTGATGTCAGAATTCCCTATCTTGACGGCTTGCTGAAATCCGAACCCAAGGATATTGCCGGCAACCTGAAGATCAGCCCGCTGGGAAGAACGATCACGTATAAGTTTGTTGAGAATACCAAAGCAGGTAAGATTTTTGTGATCAGCGGACAAGTCCGCAATGAATATGATCATCCCCGAAGCAATATCAAGATTACCGGAAAGCTGTATCAAAAAGATAAGGCGCTGGCCAAAAGCGCCACCGTATATTGTGGCAATATGCTCAGTGACATTGATTTACAGCAGATGGATATTACGGCCATCAGCAAAAGGCTGCAAAATCGCTTCGGCGATAACCGCTCAAATGTCAAAGTGAAGACCGGTAAAACGATTCCATTTGTCATTGTATTTTCCAAAATACCGGCCAACCTTGATGAATATACCATTGAGGTTGCAGGATCCTCTTCGTAAGTGTTGAAACGCTCAATTTGGTTTTAAGAAAATCTCTCACAAGTGACGGCGGGCGATGGTTTAATGCCCGCCTGATTTGTTTTGAGCCGGAAAAATTTCGACAATGATGGCCACCCCGATCTATGACTTGTCCGCGGCAACCCGAAAATAACATGGCGAAGGCAGGGCATGTTTTATCTTGACTTGCTAAAAATGAGTTGTTAATAGACGGGTTTGCCGGAATTCCGGCTGGATAGGCTTGCCGATTGTATATGTGGCGATGTAGCTCAGGTGGTCAGAGCATGCGGCTCATATCCGCAGTGTCCGGGGTTCAAATCCCTGCATCGCCACCACTTTTTGTTCGAAAATACCCTTCAAGATGAGCTGAAATTATGAAGGGTTTTTTATTTGTCGGAAAATATTCTCTCAGCTACCAGATAGTGAATCCCGATATCCCTTCTTAAATCCAACCGATTACCCTGAGGATGTTCACGGGGAATAACCCGGATTTTGCCGTTGTCAAAAGCGGCCATGAGTTTGTTTCGAAAACGTTCGGCCACTTCGCCGCGGTTGTCATCGGGTTTAACCTTCACGTTTGCATTCATCCAGGCCACGCGGGTTCCGTCCGATTTAAATTGGTCGTCTTCTTCCGAGCAGGTCATTGCTGACGGGATAATCTGTATGCCTTTTTTTCTGATATAGTTAAAATCGATTTCAACCGGCTCGCCCTTCGTGCAGGACCACGGATATCCTTTCTGACCGTCAGGCCCGCCGGGGCCGGTCACAAGCCCAGCGCAGAGCGCGAGCTGGTCTTCTCTAACTTCTGGTTTTACCTCATCGAGTTTGCCCTCAAACATGGCTTCGATGAGTATCCCCAGATTCCGCAGCCGCCGGGCAACCGGCTGCGCTTCGGGTTCACCCGGCCGTATGTTAATTTCCGAAACCCGAATGTTGGTGGGCTGCTTGGCGTTATCCAGCGAGACAAAACAACCCGGATACAGGATACACGGCCGCAGGTAGCCTTTTTCCTTCATTTTGTCAATCAGGGGTCTGGCAATAAGCTTGCCGGCTAATTCAATAAGCTCAGGGGTTTCCATCGGATGGGGCGAGATAGCGCCCATCCCGCCGGTGATCGGGTTTGACTTGCTGGCCGGACCTTCAAATCGTTCCGGATAATCCATCGCGGTTGGCAGTATCTGGAAATTACCGTCTTTATCGACCAGGATCGTAAAACTGATCTCCACCCCCGACATCAGCGATTCGATCAGAAGGGGCCATTTTCCTTTTCCGCCATACATTTTTTTATAGTCGGGCTTATAATCTTTTATCAAGGTATCGTATACTTCTCTGATTTCCCAGGAATTCAGAATAATCCGGGCGCCCTTTCCGCCGGCACTGTATGGATACTTTAAAACCG
>JASFIX010000056.1:0-12548 GCA_050122435.1 Desulfobacterales bacterium | reverse complement strand
CGGTATTTTGATGCTGTCCTAGTGCATTCGGATCCGAATCTGATTAAATTGGAAGAAACTTTTTTTCGTCATGCGGAAATCCGCATTCCGTTATTCTACACCGGCTATATTGCTAAAAAACCTCCGGGGAATGCTCACCAGCAGATAAGAAGCCGGCTGGATATTTCGGATAAGGATCTCATGATAGTTGCCAGCGCCGGCGGGGGAAGTGTCGGCAAGCCCTTACTGGAATCGACGATGTGCGCTTTCAAGAAAATTAGCGTCGCTTCTTCGGCATGTCTTTTGGTTTACACCGGGCCGTATATTGACGCGCAAGATTTCGCATACTTGCAAACGCTGGCAAACCAAAAGATTAAGGTCGAAAAATTTTCTTCAGATTTTTTGGCTCATATGGCAGCGGCGGATCTGTCCATCAGCATGGGTGGATACAATACCAGCATGAACCTATTAACCTGTGGGGTTCCGGCGTTAGTATGGCCGTTTGAATTCAATCGTGAACAACGGTTGCGTGCTCAACGGCTGGCTGAACGCGGAGCGCTCAAAATACTAAATGAAGAAGACCTGCAGCATGATCGTCTAGCCCGGATTATGGTGCAGACCTTGTCTGAAACACATCCTGGAAAATTGGATATCGATTTAGACGGCGCCGCGAATACGGCCCGTTGGCTGGAGGGCTGGGCTGAAAGGAATAAAAAAACCACGAAATCACGGAAGAATGAAAGCACGAAATGAACACCTTCTTTTCCGTGATTTTAAATTTTCGTGCTTTCGTGGTTATCATTGTTATTTACTGAATTGTAGGCCGGTTTAAGGGATCCTGAATTTCAAAGGGCGAAGATAAAAATGAAAGTCTTTTTTTATTGCCAATACGTCTGGGGAATGGGGCATTTGTTTCGTAGCATCGAATTGGTGAGGGCCCTTGCCGGGCACGACGTTGTACTGGTCGCCGGAGGCCGCGAAGTTGATGTCAAGTTGCCCGATCATGTAACCCTTGTGCGCCTGCCCGGACTCTATATGGATGAACAATTTACCACTCTAATTTCGGAGGATGGCGCCAAAAAGGTTGATGATATTCAGCGCGCGCGTAAAGAAATTCTATTTTCTTTACTGGAAAAGCACCAACCGGATGTTTTTATGATCGAACTCTATCCTTTCGGACGCAGCAAATTTGGCTTTGAGCTTCAGCCTTTGCTCGATGAGATTCGTCAGGGGCGATTTGGTGAAATAAAAGTGGTGTGCAGCTTGCGAGACATTCTGGTGGAGAAAAAAGACCCGCTGGAATATGAAGAGCGGGTTCTAAACTTGCTCAACACCTATTTTGATGTGTTGATGATTCATTCCGATGAGCAACTGCTCACTCTTGATGAAACCTTCCGCCGGATGGATGATATTCGGATTCCGGCAATTTACACCGGCTTTGTCTCCCCAAAAGCCAACCCGGCCGCCGGCCGGGCAATAAGGCGCGAGCTTGGTATCGGTCCGGAAGAAAAACTCATTGTGGTCAGTGCCGGCGGCGGGCGATCCGGGTATACCCTTTTAAGCCGTGTTCTGGATGCCTATCATTTAATGGACCGTTCGGATCGGATCAGGATAGAAATGTTTACCGGTCCCTTTCGAGATCCTGCCGAATTTAAAAAGCTGACGGCGAAGTCGGTTGACGGTATCCGCATCCGCCATTTTACAAAGCGGTTTCTGGACTATTTATCTGCCGCCGATCTTTCCGTTAGCCTGGCGGGATACAACACCTGTATGAACATTTTGGCGGCCAGGATTCCCGCCCTGGTTTTTCCGTATTCAAAGCAACGGGAACAACCGATTCGGGTTGAAAAAATAAAAAATTTTATTCCAATGAAGATACTTCGAGACAGGGATATTGAATCCGAACAGCTAAGCCGATATATTCAAGAAATGCTTCTTGAATCCCGGCCTCCCGGGGCCGTACCGATCAATATGGATGGCGCTGAAAATTCAGCCATCTATCTTAATAACTGGATTAACAGCCGAAAAGAATCATAATCAATTAGAGGTGAATGAAGGTGCCAATCTCGCAATTTCATTTTGCCGGACAAACGTATTGAATATTGGAAAATTCACGTGGAAAACAATCTAGACTTTATTATCGAAAATTATATTGCTGAACATACCGATAACGTTCCCGCGCTTTTGCAGGAACTCTTAAAGGAAACAGAAGCCATCACCCGACGTTCTCGCTGGAGTATTGGACAAGTGGAAGGCAAGTTGATGCAATTTCTGGTCAAAGTATCGGGTACCCGCAATGCCGTTGAAATCGGAACATTTACCGGTTTCTCAGCTTTAATGATCGCCGAAGCTTTACCAGATGACGGCCTGCTGGTCACCTGTGAATCCCGTGAAGAATATGCTGAAATTGCTCGGCGTTACATTAAGAGAAGTCCGCATGGCAAGAAAATTCGGCTGAAATTGAAGCCGGCCATGCGAACCCTGAAAGAAATTGCAGATAACAGTGTTGATTTTGTTTTCATCGATGCTGACAAACCTTCATATAGCCGTTACTTTGACGAAGCGCTGCGAATATTGCGTGCCGGCGGTTTCATTTTCGTAGATAACGTCTTCTGGCGAAATAAGATATTCAAGCGCAAAATAACCAATGAGAATGCCATTGCCATCGCCGCTTTTAATGAGAAAGTCAAGACGGAAGACCGTGTTGAGAAGGTGATGCTCAGTGTGCGCGATGGTATTTATTTGATTCGCAAAATATAGAGGTAACCGGAATTTGTTCTATTATTCCCTGAATTGGTTAGGGACACTTGCCTCGAAAAGAGCTTTATCTTTTCACTTGAGACAAGGTTATAAAATTTAATAGGAATCATTACTATTTACTCTTTAAATACTATGTGATACAGCTACACACCACTATTTTAACCACAGCGCAATTTTAGATAAATTGAAAAATTAACCATTGCCAATTTGTCGACAAGGGGTTAAATGTTGTCATCAACGTTTCATTGACCTGAAACAGTTTCAAGCGCTCATTTGCAGCGAGCTTTGCGGATAAAAGGGCTCCCAATATGGCTGATCAAAAAATCTCGCCGACAACTCAAATAGAGCCTACACGTGTTAATCGCCAGATCGTCCTTCCGTTTGCGAAATCGGTTGAAATTTCTCTTAAAAGCATAAAGGTTCGTTTTTTTCGCTCTTTGATTACGACCATGAGCTTGGTACTGGCCGTGTCCTTTTTATGTTTTGTTAGGGTCAGCAATGATGTGGCCAATGGGTTGCTGGCAACCCAGGAACCTCATTTGCGTCAGGCCGTCATACGATCAGGATATGATGTCGGGCCTGAAGACACCAATGTGGGGGCCAGTCCCAAACAGCGCTGGATCATTATCCTTTCGCTTTTAGTTTGTGTGGTGGGGATCGTAAATGCTCAGCTCATGGCGGTAACGGAGCGGTTTCGCGAAATTGGCACCATGAAATGTTTAGGTGCGCTGGATCGGTTCATTCTGCGGCTTTTTATTCTCGAATCCGGCATGCAGGGACTGGCTGGCGCCGGGGGGGGTGCGCTGGCAGGCGCCGTATTCGCTTTGATGGGTGCATTATTGCGTTACGGATTTGTATCGATGACAACGGTTTCATGGGGCGCTGTGGTCGGCTCGGTGGGTATTGCGATTGTGGTGGGGTGTCTCTTGAGTTTGATCGGTGTCCTGTATCCGGCCATTGTGGCTGCCAGAATGCAGCCCGTCGAGGCCATGCGGGTGGAGCAATAAAATTAGCAAAGGGCATGGCGCAAAGCGCATAGCAGGCAAACGCTATGCATTATGCACTCTGCGCTATGCGGAGCGCAGCGAAGAGGGAGTTTGCCATGGCAGAATCATCAAATATTGTTCGTGTCAGCGAAGTTTACAAGACATTTCAACTCGGCAAGGTTGAGGTCCAGGCGCTCCAGGGGATAAACCTCGAGATTGTCCGTGGCAATTATATTTCTATTATGGGACCCTCCGGCTCCGGAAAGAGCACGCTGTTTAATATGATCGGCGGCCTGGATAAACCCAGTTCAGGTAAAGTGTTCATTGATGAGGTTGACATTGCCCAGCTGGACGCCTATGAATTGGCCTGGCTGCGTTGCCGCAAGATTGGCTATATATTTCAGACGTTTAACATTATTCAGGTCATGACGGCCCTTGAAAACATTACGCTTCCGATGATCTTCGCCGGGCTGAATAATGATGCCGCCGTCGAAAAAGGGCTGCAACTTCTTGAGCTGGTCGGTTTGGGTGACCGCTATAGCCATAAGCCTTTTGAGCTTTCCGGCGGGCAGCAGCAGCGGGTGGCGATTGCCAGGGCCTTGGCCAATGACCCCGCCATTATCCTGGCTGATGAACCGACGGGAAACCTTGACTTAACCACTGGCGAGGAAATCATTGCGTTGCTCAAACGCTTGAGCGAGGAACGCAATGTTACTGTTATATCGGCAACCCATGATTTTAAAATGCTGAATGTCTCCGATCAAGTGGTCTGGATTCGGGATGGAACTGTCGATAAAATTGAAGACCGCGAAGAGCTGTCCATTTCGATCGGCAAGATTGATACAAGGGAATAACACTTCTCCGCTGACAGCTGGTCACTTGCCACTTGCTACTGGCTGCTTGCCTTTGGTCTTGTTTCCAGCTTAATCGGGAATTAAACGACTTGGAACAATTATCGTTAGGCTGAATGCTTAAAGATTACTGCAAATTTGTTAAATGTGTTTTCACAAACTTTTTACCCCTTTGAATGAACTCAATTTTCATCCTTGAGATTGTATAACAAATGAAAATTATGAGTAAACTTATTATTGAACCCGTCGCAAGCTTTTCCCGGCGGTCAGGTGCCAGAAGCCAGCAGCCAGAAACCAGTGACCAGACGCCAGGGGCCAGCACTCAGCGGACCACATCCAGAGTTAGATATTATGGTATCCTCCTAACGCTGATGGCTTGCCTGTTGTGGACTTCTTCTCCAACATCCGCGGTGACTGAAAAAGATCTGCCGGATGCCTTTACAGATGTGATTAGCAAACTTTCATCCTTAGGTGACCGCAGCACCGGCACCGCCGGCAACCGGGAAGCCGCCCTTTATATCAAAGAAAAATTTGAGCAACTCGGCTATGAAAACCTGGGATCTTACCGATTTTCGACCCCGGTGATGCGGCATGTAAAAAGTACGCTAACCCTATCGAACCGTAACAAACCAATAGAATTGCGCCCGATTAGCGGCAATGCAGTGACACCGCAGACTGTGGGGCCGCCCGGTATCTCAGCGCCTTTGGTTTATGCCGGCCGAGGAGAGCTTCAAGATTTGAATGGCAAGCAGGTTGACAATTCAATCCTTTTAATGGAGCTGGATTCCGGTAAAAATTGGCTGCACGCCGCCAACCTGGGAGCGCGGGCGGTTATTTATATTGACCGAGGAGAATCGTCCAAACAATTTTTTAAAGAAAAATTCGAGCTTTCACCGCTTCAGTTTCCGCGGTTCTGGATGTCACTGGCCGAAGCCAAAAAAGCCTTCGGTGATTTTGAAAATGCTCCAGATGGTGTGGTTGACGCCCAGACGCAGCTGATTTCTCAGATCAACTGGCAAATTGCCAGTTCAGAAAATATTTACTGCTTTGTTGACGGCACAGATCCAGAACTCAAGGAAAGACTGATCATGGTGGAGGCATTTTATGATAGCACCGCCACCGTGGCGGGGCTCTCTCCGGGTGCTGATGAAGCGATCAGTATCGCCACCCTTCTGGAGCTGGCCCGCTTTCTCAAGGAAAATCCCCCCACTCGATCGGTGTTGCTGATTGCCAGCAGCGGTCACGCCCAGACCCTTGCGGGCATGCGGGAAATGATCTGGAGCATTTCTGCCCGATCCAAGGATATGCGCAACTTAAAAAAGACGTTTAAAGCGCTGGTTAAAAAAACACGCAAGACCATCAAGCTGCTTAAAAACATGTCTTTTGATTCGGCTGGGACGGGTGATCCGGCAGATGAGGAAACTATCCGCCTGCTTAAAGAAGCCATTGACGAACGCTTAAAAACGGAATCGGACCGGGTATCCCGGCGTTTGATGCAGCTTCGTTTGGAAAACAAGGATAATGCCCATAGTGAAAAGATTGAGAAGCTGGCCGCTGAAAGGCTGTTGCTCAAACGCCTGATGTTCAGCAGCGATTATACCGATTTGTCGGCTGAAGACCGCCGGGCGCTTTCACAGTTGATTCCCAAGACGATTGAAGATCAAAACGCTATTCTTTCCGATGCCCGCAGACATGCCCGAGAGATCGACGATGCCCGCAGTTTCAGGGGCCAGGTCAAGACCTATGATCTGGATGTTGCCATATCTTTGCATTTATCCAGCCATGGCGACGGATTCGGCGCCTTCAATTACGGCTGGATGTTTCCGTTCAGGCCCCGGATCAATCGTACCGCCATTTACAGCACGCTGGATCAGGTCCTGCGGCAGGGGGCGGACCGGATTGAAAATGCCCTGGGGCATTCCGGTATGTATAAGGACAGCCTGCGGCCCAGTCGTAAACGGTCCTGGCAAAGCTATTTTCTGGATCAGCCGCCCCTTGGCGGGGAGCTTACCGCACTGGCCGGCGTTCACGGGCTGACGTTTGTCACCACCCATGATGCCAGAGCACGCTGGGGCACACCCTATGATAAGCCTGAATATGTTGATGCTGCCTTTGCGCTCAAACAAAGCGCGGTGGTTTGCAGGCTGATTGAACATGTGGCGCACACACCCAGGCTGCATGACGATATTTTCCCCCGATTCGGCTATTCGGCTGTCGTCGGAAGGGCCAAATTTCTGCGGCACGGCGAGCTGTTTGCCGACCAGCCGGCGCCCGAAACCGTATTTCTTTGCTACCAGGGCCCGGCCCGTTTTTACGTCATGGTTGACCACCTGGGGATGTTTTATTTGAGGGGTGTGGCAGACAAAAAGCACAGTTATCATAAGATCATTTTTGAAGGCTATAAATTCGATCCCGAAAGCGGTGACGTTATCTGGACCATCGATAAAAAGAAAACCGGAAAGGACGCCTACCGCACCAAAATGTATCGGCGGTTAATGGAAACCGATCTGGTGATGTTTGCCAGTGATGGAACGACCCTGTTCAACCTGCTGGAGCCGAGAACATTCCGGCATCTGCATAAGGTCAAGGTTCTTGATGGCCGACGGGAATCCGATCCACTGCGTTGGTTTATGAGCAGACTCGACACCTGGATTTCGGAATATGCCAACGCCTCTATTATCACGACCACCTTTTTAGAGCCCGGCACCCCTCTGAAATTAACCCTTTCCGATTCAGTGCTGCGGAATAAAGCGGTGCTGCTCAATGCCAGCGAGGAAAAATCCACCGGTACCGGATACATTGTAGGCAAAACACCCTTTTTACACCGCACGGAATATCATGTGGCCAAAGACATGTGGACGTTGCTGGAGCCCCGGATTTCCAATCTTGAGAAACGCGGAATTTTCAACGAACGCATCCGCAGCCTTCAAGAGGAGGGATTGGCTGCTTTAAGAGATGCGCAACTGGCCTATGAGAATAAGAAGTACGATCAATTTTCAGAAGCCAGTGTCCGCTCGTGGGCCCTGGCCACCCGAGTTTATGATGATGTGGAGAAAACCCAAAAGGATGTGCTTTACGGGGTCTTATTCTACGTTGCCCTTTTTATTCCCTTCGCCTTTTGTATGGAACGTCTTTTGTTCTCTTATGCCAATATCTATAAACGCATCATCGCCTTTTCCGTTATTCTCATTTTGCTGATCGCTTTAATCTATAATGTGCACCCGGCCTTTCGTCTGGCATACAGCCCCATGGTGGTTATTCTGGCGTTTTTCATTATGGGGCTTTCCTTGATGGTGACGCTGATTATCTTTTTCCGCTTTGAGGGGGAAATGACCCAGCTTCAAACCCGAGCGAAAATGATCCAGGCCGAAGAGTTGGGCCGCTGGAAAGCATTTGCCGCTGCCTTCATGCTGGGAGTCAGTAATTTGAGGCGTCGACGCCTGCGGACCGCTCTAACCTGTGCCACATTGATTATTTTAACCTTCACCATCATGAGCTTTACCGCGGTCAAGTCCATGCGGCACCATGCCAGATTATTATATGAACCAACGGCTCCATATAAGGGATTTCTTTTAAAAAATGTCAACTGGGGCGATTTGCCTCCTCAGGCACTGGGATTTATCACCAACAATTTCGCTCAAAAAGGAGTCAGCGTCCCGCGGGTCTGGTTGGAGGATGAAGACCGAACCCGGAGAACGCGCATTCCGGTTTATCATAAGGGCCGATCTTTTGAAGCCCAAGGCCTGGTCGGCCTTTCGCATTTAGAACCCAGTGTATCAGGCCTTGATGAGATCCTTATCGGCGGGCGCTGGCTGGCTGAAAATGAGCTGAACACGGTTCTATTGCCCGAGCGTATGGCAAATAATCTGGGCATCAATCCCAAGAAGCCTCAGGGTGCGGTTATCACGATGTGGGGCATGCCCTTTGAGGTCGCGGGAGTTTTTTCGGGCGAAAAATTGCAACAGCGGCACGACCTGGACGGAGAACCACTGACACCGGCGACCTTTCCACGAGAAGTTTCCAGCGCAATGACCGAAGAAGAGTCCGAAGCCATGGAATCCGGTGATGATGT
Organism: Desulfobacterales bacterium; assembly: GCA_050122435.1. Lineage (GTDB taxonomy): Bacteria > Desulfobacterota > Desulfobacteria > Desulfobacterales > JAHEIW01 > JAHEIW01. The sequence goes on along the minus strand of JASFIX010000056.1, from coordinate 3,900 downwards.
GCGCGAATTTCAGAGTCGCTATCAGCATGTCCCGGGTGATTTAACCATGATCATCCCCTATCGGAGCCTGCTGGCGGTCGGGGGGCATCTGAAAGCAGTGGCCATCGTACCGCAGACCAAAATATCCATTCAGCAAGAAGCCCAGCACCTGGTAGACCGCTTTGGATTATCGCTATTTAGCGGAGAGCCGGACGGGACCTATCTCTATCATGCCAGTGATACCATGAGTTACAGCGGGGTGCCCAACATTATTATTCCCATTATTATTTCGGTCTTCATCGTTTTAAACACCATGATCGGCAGTGTTTATGAACGCAAGCGTGAAATCGGAATTTACACCTCGGTGGGGCTGGCACCATCGCATGTGTCTTTTTTGTTTATCGCAGAGGCCATGGCCCTGGCAGTGATCAGTGTGGTCATGGGGTATCTGATGGCCCAGACATTGGCTAAATTGTTTGCCGAAACGGCGCTTTGGTCTGGGATCACCGTTAATTATTCTTCCTGGGCCGGGGTAGCGGCCATGGTCCTGGTAATCCTTGTGGTCCTGGTTTCCGTTCTCTACCCGTCAAAAGTGGCCGGTGAAATCGCCATCCCCGACGTCAATCGAGCATGGACGCTTCCCAAGGCAGACGGAAATGTTCTGGAGGTGACTTTACCATTTTATATGAGCTATACAGAGCATCGCAGCGTCGGCGGTTTTTTGCTGGAATATTTCCAGGGCCATCAGGATGTATCGCACGGGTTGTTTTCAACCGGTGATATCGATTTTGGCTTTATTTGCCAGACGGCACCCGGTCTTTCCGATGACGCTGATGACTGCCCCCAGGAAGCGTGTGAATATGATGCCTGCCTTCATGTGCAGTCCAGCGTTTGGCTGGCCCCTTTTGATTTCGGAATCAATCAGAAAGTGGATTTACAGTTTTGCCCGGCCACAGACGAGCCCGGGTTTCTCGAGATCAAGATTAGTCTGATTCGTGAATCGGGCGAAGCCAATGCCTGGCGACGGATCAACAAAGGATTTTTACACAGCATTCGCAAGCAGCTGTTGCTGTGGCGATCTTTTGATTTGCCGACCAAGCAGCACTATGAACGGTTGTTGTCAGAAGCCGAAAAGGAAAAGGGAATCGGGTCAAATTAAATTTCGCAACCTCATGTTTAGGCATATATAATACACCACGAAGATCACAAAGGGCACGAAGCTAGAACAAAAAAGGTTTTTCGATTATCTTTGTGGCCTTCGTTTCTTCGTGGTTAATGGAAGAACTTAATCTTTGTCAGCGGATAATCCATACGCGCAATTGGTTTGACTTGAAAGTCAAGGATAGGAAAAGATGGCAGAGAATCAGCAAGCGACGACAAATGAAGAATTGCTGACAACTTACGGTGAAAAAAAATCCGATCAAAAGATCCGTCTGCGGGCTATTGTTATCGGGTCGTTTTTTGCACTGGCGATCTGTCTGATCACACCATTTAACAATGCCTACCGCCAGGCAACACCTCTGGGTGGCGGCCATTTCCCGCTGGCGCCTTTTTATGTTTTAGTGTGGTTGATGATCTTAACGGCTTTTGTCCACATGTTATTTAAAGGCCGAAAGCTCATTACTGGAAAAGAGCTCCTGGTGTCCTGGGCAATAATGGTGCTGTTATCCGGCGTGGCCTGGACCGGATTGGCACGCACCTTTTTTATTAATTTGACTGCACCGTTTCATTTTGCCACGGTTGAAAACCGCTGGTCCGAGGTGCTGCACCCCCTTCTTCCGAGCAGCTGGTATCCCCAGAGTAAAGATGCCATTGTCTCTGTTTACAACGGCCTTGCCGATGGCCGGCAGCTGGGGTGGTTTGACATTCTCTCACAGATTCAGTGGGATGCCTGGTTCCCTGCGTTGCTGACCTGGACGATTTTTATTCTGCTTTGCTATTTTGTGATGGTCTGCATGGTTAATCTTTTAAGCAAGCAGCCCTTATACAATGAACGTATGAACTTTCCCCTGCTGCGGGTGCCCTTCCTTATGCAGGAGGCGTTGGATGAGACAGGGCTGGGTCGGTTTTTTGCCAACCGTTTTCTCATCGCAGGGTTGGCGGTTCCAATTTGCCTGCACCTGCTCAACGGACTGGGCTTTTATAATCCATCCATACCCCAGATTCCCACCCTCATCCTGGCCGGTAAATATTTTCCCAAAGTCGGCCTTCTTTCCGGTTTTTTTAAACTAAAAATCTATATTTACCCGGCCTTTATCGGTTTTGCATTTTTGACATCCAAACAGATTTCTTTTTCTTTCTGGTTTTTTTTTATTTTGGGAACATTGCTGTTTGGTTTGCTTAGCGTGCTAGGTTTAAATATTCCGGCAGCCGCCCTGGGTGTTACCTTCGGTCCGACAATTTCGCGTCCTGAAGAAACCCAGATGATCGGCGCCTACATTGTTTTTTTCCTGTTTCTTGCCTGGTTGGCTCGATTTCATTTCATTAATATTGTCCGGCTGGGAGTCGGTTTTAAAAAGGAAGACAATTTGGAATCCGAATGGCTGTCCACCCGCTTTGCTTTCTGGGGATTTATTGCAGGAAGCCTGGCTATTGTTATCTGGTGTCATTCTTTCGGCATTCCGCTGTTATTTTCAATTCTGGTGGTCTTTGCCTTTTTTATGTTTACCCTGGTTGCCATGCGCGTTATCTGTCAGGGGGGGATTGCCTATTTCACCCTGACCGCCGCTCCCATGGATGGACTGATGGCTTTTTTCGGCCCCAAACCTTTCACCAGTCTCGGAATCCTGGTGGCTGCAGTCATTCAAAAGGTGCTGTTTGTCGATTTGCGGGAATCGCTTATGCCGTCATTGCTGCACGCTCGCAAAATAACGGATAAGGCGCGCAACAATCGATTCATATTTTTTGCTATTGCGATCACGTTAATTGCCGGTGTCGTTATTTCATTTCTGGCAATGTTGGCGCTTTGCTACAAATTCGGAATGCGTGAGTTGCAACTGGACTGGGCTACCCGGACGACGATCACGGTTTACGATAACATCTACAGCCTGGTTGAATCACCGATAAAGCCTGGAGATTGGGTGCTGATTTTTTCCATTGCCGGCGCGGTGGTCATGCTTGGTTTAGTCATTTGTTATCATCGTTTTTACTGGTGGCCGATTCATCCCATTGGTTACCTGACGGCTTATAGCTCCGCCATGCGAATCCTGTGGTTCAGTTTTTTCATTGGTTGGGCTTGCAACGCCCTGTGTATGCGTTACGGGGGTGTCGGACTGTTTAAGAAGCTGCGTAATTTTTTTATCGGACTCATTATCGGTGATTTTTTCATGGCCGGCACCTGGGCCATTATCGGAATCTTTAGCCATTCCAGCTATCTGGTGTTGCCCAATTAATGGCATAGGGCATGGCGCATAGGGCATAGGGTTAGAGCATTACGACATATCAGATCAGAGATCTTTTATGATTTGGACCTAATTTGAAAAAATGGGCACCATATACTTTGGTAAAATATTTTCACTCCATGCGCTATGCACCATGCGCTTTGCCTGATGAATAATCAACCGCTAACGGAAAAATTGCACTCAGTGATATGCTACTTTTAAGGTGATTGGATTAGTTCATGTACGAAGACAAAGAACTGCAAGAGTATCGTGACCTGTTAGAAACCCCGGAGCAGTTTGATGAAGGCTTTGACTGGAAGACCGTTGTTGGAGCCATATTTATCGGTTTTCTCATGATGCCCGGCAGCATGTATCTGCAGTTGGTTATCGGCACCGGTATCGGACCGGCGGCCCGCTGGGTAACGATTATCTTGTTCGCCGAACTGGCCAAGCGATCGTACAGCGAGTTGAAACAGCAGGAAATATTTTTGCTTTACTATATGGCCGGTGCGGCCTTGTCCACGCCGTTTCAAGGTTTATT
>JASFIX010000055.1:0-12625 GCA_050122435.1 Desulfobacterales bacterium | reverse complement strand
ATGGCTAGTGGAATCGTAAAATGGTTTAACAGCAGCAAAGGCTATGGCTTCATAGAACAAGAAGACGGCCCTGACGTATTTGTTCATTATTCGGGAATCAATACAACCGGTTACAAGTCTCTTTATGAAGGCGACAGCGTTACCTTTGACATTGAGCAAGGCCCCAAAGGTCCTGCGGCAACTAATGTAACCGTTGCCTAAGCGGCTGTTTCAAAATTAAAAAAAGGGCATTTCTTCAAATTGCAGGGGAATGCCCTTCTTATTTTGGATAAACCAAGCTGTTATTGCAGTTTCAAAAAATTTTAAGCTTTTTTGAAATTGTCGATCTTAGCGAATATCAAAAACCGCTGTCGCGCTTTTCGGTCAGTCTGAATTTTGGGGCAAGGTCGATCATTCCAGAATTTCAAGGACGATGCGTCTTTTAGCCTTTCCGGATGCTGCGCTCAATATGGTGCGGATTGCCTGAGCCGTCCTGCCGTGCTTTCCGATAATCTTTCCCATATCCTGCTTTGCGACTTTGAGTTCCAATATCAACGTCTGACCACCCTCAACTTCAGTAACCGTTACCTCTTCCGGCCGGTCAACAAGTGCTCGTGCAATTTCGCTGATCAAATCTTTCATAGCTCCAGGTCCTTTGTTAGCTGTTAAGTATTAAGGCATCCCGAGCATCGAGGATTTATCCGCAATTCCGCTCTAGTTGGTCAGGCCACAGCATACCTGAAGTTTGGCCGGATGTCAAAAGAAGAAAATTCAGGAGGGAAGATTTAAGATATTAAATATCGCCGGGTTATCCCGAAGAAATTGATTTGTAAAAAGTGATCAGGTGCTGTATGAACCCAAGGCGATGGAGGGTGCGGCGGTATTTTGAAACAAAAGGGCGGCTCTTGCGAGTCGCCCGTTAAGGAGGAGAACAGATGAAGGTCTGTAGGCTGCAGATGAACACCTGTTCCTAAATAAAAGGTAAGGCCTTGTAAAGATATGTCAAATCAAAAATGATGAGACCACTTTAAAATAGGAATTTCCAATGCGAAATTTGTCTTTGATACTGATGGTATTGGGTGCTATTTTCTTTTCATGGTCAAGTGCTTTCGCGGTTAACCCTGCGGAAAAATCCGAGGGTTTTAACGGCAGGATTTCAGCGGGTGCCGGATTCATGACCAGCACTGATCAGCTAAAAACAACCGATGAGAATAAACGTATTGATTCCCTGAGCGGCGATGCGGATTGGTACGATAAATTCATGCCGCTGGTATTGTTTAACCTGGGGTACACCTTTGCCGAATCCGGTCGACAGGTCTATTTTGGCACCCCTATGGAACTCAGCGGACCGCCGGGACTGTCGCTGGGATTTGTTCAACCCTTCTCCGATGGAAGCCGGTTGGACATATCTGTATTTACCCTTCCGTTTTCAGAGGTCTGGCGGGATCCTTACCTGATCAACACCAATCGGAAAGAAACCCGTGAGTATAACTACGGCACCCGGTTCGCCTTCGAGAAGATACTTGGCACCGGTTTTGGGCTCTCCTACGCATTGTCCCGCAAAGACGTTAACGTCGATGATATCGGTGATCGCTTCGACGACCTTGAACGCGACGGCTATATTCACAACGCTGAAGTCGAACATGTCTTCCGGCTGGCTGAGACCCTGTCACTTTCTCCGGATTTTAAGCTGTCTATTGGTGACTTGGACGGTGAGGCCAATGCTTACACCGGTTATCAGTTCGGGTTGGGCCTTCGCAAATTTTCAAAATCATACCAGCTCATGCTGAAAGCAGCTATCGGGTGGTATGATTACGACGATAGGCACCCGATTTTCAGCAAAACCCGCAATGATACGAATTATTCTGTATTTGGAATGCTCACACGCTCTGATCTTTTCAGGCAGGACTATCTTTTCGGCACGTTAATGGCAGGATACCGCTACCGGGATTCCAACATTGGATTCCTGGAGGCGCAAACTTTTCTGAGTGGTGCGATGATCGGGATCGAGTTTTAAAGCATAACCCCAAGCATAAAAATTGTCGAAAAGCGTGCCTCCCAGCAATTGATCATCATCGCTTAACGCGCCGGGTACACATTCGACGAGCCCGCTGCCTGAGCTTGCCAGTTCGTCGTAAAAATACAAGTTGACTGGAGGAAACCATGAAGGACTCTTTAAAACCCGGCCTGACCTATCAGTTTAAATACGAGGTTCCCGAGAACAAAACCGTGCCGTTCCTTTACCCGGAAGCCGCTGAATTCCAGCAAATGCCTAAAGTGCTGGCCACCGGCTTTATGGTGGGTCTGTTTGAATGGACCTGCATCCAGGCCGTCAACCCCCACATTGACTGGCCCGAGGAGCAAACCGTGGGCATCGGTATAAACCTCAATCATCTGGCGGCCACCCCGCCGGGCCTGACCGTTAACGTAGAGGTGCGGCTGGAGGAAGTCGAAGGAAGGAAACTGGTCTTTTCAATTCTGGCCGACGACGGTGTTGACAAAATCTCTGAGGGGACCCACGAACGGTTCATCATCGATGCTATCAAATTTAATAAGAAAGTTGCAGAAAAAGGAAACCACGCAGGCGCGCCCTAAATTTTACAGATATCAAACGGATATCAAATCTTTTGTAGCAGCCTGATAGTTGTACTTTGTTGGATACATGCTCTTTCATACGGCAAGTTTGGCCAGCTATCTATTCTGATTTAGGCAAAAAGGTGACTTCAGAAATTAGTCTGATACTTTTGAGGAAGAATGCTCGGGGATACCCGCCCTGCGATATGCCTCAAGTATGCGCTCTTTAAATTCTAGATTTTTGATATCCGTTCTTTTTTCGACCATCGCCATAGAATAATTTGGTTTAATCCGCAGAACTTCGGCTGCAGCTTCGCGTGCCTTGATTTCATTGCCTAACAACTGATACGCACAGGTTAGTCCCGAATAGGCAAACAGATAATCGGGATTGCGTTCTATCGTCCTTTTCCACAGCGGTATCGCCTTTTCATACTGTTCAGTCAGCGTATAAGACCAAGCCAGATTATTCAGGTAATTGATAGGTGTGACTGGATTAAGACGGATTGCCTTTTCCAAAACGGGAATAGAATCATCATAGCGCCCAGCCACTCTTAACACCATTCCATAAACAAAATTGGAACTGGTACAGTTGGGATTTAATTCGACAGCATTTTGCGCCTCGACGATGGCCTTATCGTATTGATTCCTTATCATAAATACACAACTCATTAATCGATGTGTGTCGGCATCTTGACCGGATAATTCAATAGCCTTGTGAGTCAACTGCTCGGCAGTTTGTAGCGATTTGGCTCTATCCTTAGTTCGGTGGAACCAAATATCGTCCAAGTGTGTCCATCCCAGCAGCAGATAGGCAGCCCCATACTTAGGATCTAGGGCAATCGCTTCTTGAGCCAACGTTCGTGCTTCGAATGAATCTGCTTCGGTTCTGCGCATAAAGTGCTCAACACCTTTTAGATACTTTTCATAGGCTTTAAGATTTTTCGTTTTTATCGAGGAAAACCGGCCAAGGCTTGCATGTGCAAGTTTCACTTGCAGTTCAGCCATGATTTTCATCGCAATTTCATCCTGCAGAGCGAAGATATCCTCTACTTTGCGGTCGTAATTTTCTGCCCATAAATGGCGTCCATTAATAGCATCTATCAACTGGACGGTAATACGCACCCGATCATCAGATCGCTGTATGCTTCCTTCGAGCACATAGCGAACGCCTAGCTCCTCTGCAATTTGCTGAATTTTTATAGATTTGCCCTTGTAAACCGATGTGGAGTTGCGGGCAATCACAAAAATATAAGGGACTTTTGACAGTGAGGTGATAATGTGTTCAGTGATGCCGTCGCTGAAATATTCCTGCTTTGGATCACCACTCATGTTGACAAAGGGCAGTACTGCAATAGACGGCTTATCGGGCAGGGGATACGCCATTTTTGCAACAGATGCCTTTTCCATCGATGGATGTCCAAAGTAACTGTTCCACATGATTGCCCCTGCAACCACTACTATTGAAACAACAGCTGCCGCTATTGCTAACTTACGGCACTTTTTGCCGACGGCTTTCTTGGCCTGAATGACCCGGTGGGCTGCTGCTCCTGGATAGGATAGAATTCTGTATATACGAATGGGTGTACTGATGTTTTTAACTTGATGTTCTCCAAGGTTTTCATATTCTAACCCCAACTTGTTCGCTACCTGATCGTATGCTCTGCCTGAAATACAGATACCTCCCGCTTCTGCCAAACCTTCTACCCGGGCTGCTATGTTGACACCATCACCGTAAATTCGACCTTGCTCTTCGATGACATCACCAAGATTGACTCCAATACGGAACTCCATCTTACGATTATATGGTAGCTCTGTGTTGCGTTCTGCAAGATCACGTTGGATTTCAACCGCACAGTTTACAGCATCTACAACACTGGTAAACTCGGCAAGGATGTTGTCCCCCGGAGTGTCTACAGTACGGCCGCGGTATTGTTGGACAAGGTCTTTAATTGCATTACGGTAAGCGGTTAGTGTGCGAACGGTGGCCTCCTCATCATCGTCCATAAGACGGCTATAGCCTTCGACATCGGCACTGAGGATGGCGGCGAGTTTACGTTTAAAACCTTCTTCTGCCATAACGGCACCTCCTTGCCTGGGGCTTCTAACAATTGAGCTCAGAGTGTGGACTATCTTTAGCGCGCAAGAATCAGAAGGAAATCGGAGTCTATTATAGTTTTGAAGATTCGCTTCAGGTCAGTTGGAATAGTAGAATCGGGGATTGGTTAGATTTATATATATCCAAAGGGATGGACTTTTTCAATCAAAATTCAAGATTCTGAAAACTTGTGATTGAGAATATCCAAACATTGACCAAATACAGATATCACGACAGGTAATTTTGATATCAAATAATGTGCTATTGAGATTACTGGAAATATGTTTTCCACTAAAAAGAATTTTGCTCGCACCTAAAACCTGCCGCCTGAAGCCGAATTTCACCATTAAACAAACGTGTCCTCCTTTACGACGTTTCATAAAAACCTCAATACTCGCTTTGCGAGATGGGATTTTGGCGTTAATTCTTAGCTACCTCTATGTTTAGGTTAGCGCGTTTATAAAACCAATCTTTTTACTGCCATGATTTTGTGTTTTCGGTCAATAACAGCGGCTATGATTTGAATTTTTGGATTGCTTGAATTTATTGAAAAAAAAAGAAATTCTGCCTATGTTAAACTCATCCCATAGCCGCCATTTTGCACTGGCGCATGACGGAGCGCCCCGTAAAGCGGCTTGCAGCTGAAAATCATTTAATTTCAACTTCGCAAGGATGAACCGAAATGAATGATTTAAAGAGATACCTTGTATACAGGGATCAGATTCAGACCATGGATCTGATTCAATGGCACGGCGAGAGCTTGGTCAGCAAGATCATCAGATGGAAGACAGGCGACTCTGAGACTCACAGCGGGATTGCTTGCCGGCTGGCGGATGTTGACAGGGTAATGACCCTGGAAGCGATCAGCAAAGGTGCCGTTCCGAACCCGTTAAGTCAAGTCCTAGGAAAGTATAAGGGCAAAGCCTACTGGCATCCTTTGAAAGAAAAATATCGACCCTATGTCGCCCACTCGTTTAACTGGATGTATGATAGAATCGGTACCGGCTATGATTATGAAAGCGTCCTCAGCCACCTGTTCGGCAGAGTATCTCCCGATGCGCGGTCATTGTATTGCAGTGAATATGTGTTTTTGGGCTGGAAGATAAAATGTGCCCAAGAAATGAAACTCGAATTATTTGAATGGCTGCTGGATATTGAAGAAGCTCCCCTGCCCTCCGAGCTGCATAAGATTGGCCTTTACGAAGAAGAGGGCAAGAGAATTCTCTAGGGTAGTGTCCCGCAAAAATGCTATAAAAATCGTTTAGAATATTTTAGTTCAGACGAGTTCTTTTAACAACACGATGTCTTTGGTTTCAGGTGTCAGCCAATAGATGACAGAATGCGAAATCAGATAATCCGAGCGTCATCAGCTTCGTTATCCTGACACCTGACACCCGAAGCCTGTATTGTTGAAATAGAAAATTGATAAACTCAACCTGTATTTGACAAATCCTATCTAATTGAATTCCAATACCACGCGGCCCTTTTTTTGGGGTGCTGTGCCAGCAGGGATTTCCTGTGATCCCTTTCCCTCGCTTGATATTTTTTCGGGAGAAACTCCTTTTGCGATCAGATAATTTTTTACGGTATTGGCGCGAATTTCGGATACCATTTGGTCATAGGATGCAGAACCGGTCGAATCCGAATATCCTTTTAATGTAATTGCTGTCTCGGGGTTTTTGGCCATAAACTTGGCGACGCGATCCAGCTGATAAATTGCGTTTGCAGTGAGATCATTTGAGTCGGGATTGAAAAATATGATGAGATTCTCGTCCGGTCTGATCCCCGCATATTCTGAAGTGCTCCGGGTTTCCTCTTTCGAAACATTCTCAACGGCAGTTTTATCCCGGGTGGTTTTTGAAGAAGGTTGTTTTTTAACAAAAGCGAATATGTCGGTATAGCCATAAATATCCGTAAACAATAAAATGATGAATGCTAAAAATACGACGATGAGAAAAGTCTCGAAAAAACCGCTTCCGGCCGGGAGCTGATCCATCATGTCAGCGATACGATCAACCTCAGCGTCGGTTAGACTGTCAATTCGAGCTTTGGCCTCCTGCGGATCAATTTCCCGGGATATCAATGCAGCCCGAATGTCTTCACGTGCCAAAAAATGGTTTAGACGGTCGCGTGTTCGCTGGCTTCGATCCGAATCGATGATGGCATCGGTGCCCATCATTGCTGCCATTGCGGATTGATATGGGCCTGACATCATCAGCATGTGGAAAGCTAAGAGAAAAGTGACGGTCTTAAAAAGTCTGTGGGATATTTTCAAATAGCGCCTCTTTTTATTTGACAGTTCTTTTGGTGCCATCAGCCGCATAATTATATTTCTCCTGGCAGTATCCTGAAATCTAAAAAGTACAGGCTATCCCAGTCGCCCATTACGGAACAACCGAGATAGCCTAACCATGACACCAAACCAGTAAAGAAGGGCAAGCATCATGGGCATAAAGAAGCTTAACATTTATGGATGATAAAAAACAACAGATAAAATCTAATCCAAGCAAAAAATGGCTTTCGGGCCAAGTGATAACCCGCCTTTGGGTTCAGTTAGCTGCCGAATCTGATTGGCTTTTATTTCATTTTTCAGTGTATGGTATTGACTTGCCCGGCCAGCCGGTGATATTTTAAAAGACAAGCGTCGCAAACAATCCTGCTGCAGATAAACCCAATAAAGCCATCCGGGAAATGCCACCTGAAATAACCATAAAAAAGGATTATATTTTAATCGAACCTAAAGCCGGGATTGATCTCAGAGAGATACAGCAAGGCGTTGCAAGGTTATTCTATGTGAAAGAGATTCCGGAGCAAAATAGAATCTGGGTATTTCGTGAGGGTTCGCAAAATTTGTCCTACGATGATTTACTCAGGCTGAAAAACATCATCAAAGAAAACTATCCCAAAGATTCCAGGATAAACAAAACGGCGCTGGTCGTGGAATCCACGGCGCAGTCGGACCTGGCAGAAGCCTTCATTAAAATCGCCGAGGATCTGCCCCAGACGTTTAAAGTCTTTCTCAGTTTGGCGGAAGCTGAGGAGTGGGTAAGGCAAGGATGAAATGTCTTACTCTCTAAATCCGCAATCCAAAACCGAAATACCTGCCTGCCCGCCGTAGCCTTAACGGCGAAGGGGGGACACCTGAAAACTTAAGCGTAAAACACCTAATCCAATCCCGCATCTTCAAAGAGCTTTTTCAACCCTTTTTTATGAGCAAAGATCTCTTCACGAGTAAGCCCTTCCAGTTCGTGGGGAAAAACCAGCCACTGATCAGTCTCATGAATAAAATAATCCGGAACGATGTCCGTTAAATTGTATTTTGGCTTAAACCAGGCAGTCGCAATGCGGATGTCTTTGGGCATATTGCGGCGCATTTTGGCCTTAAGGGTCTCGAGTATCGCCTTAATGCTGCTGCCGGTATCAAACACATCATCCACGATCAGGAGCCCATCTTCCCAGTTTGCCTGCCGGATGACATATTCCAGTCCGTGGACGCGTACCGTTTTGTCCCGCTTTTTGATACCATAATAAGACGAAGTACGAATGGCGATATGATCGGTTTTGACTCCCAAGTGGTCCAGTATTTCCTGAACCGCAATCCCGACCGGTGTGCCGCCACGCCATACGCCGATGATAAAGCTGGGCATGAAACCGCTTTTGAATATACGCAGGCCGAGCTCAAAGGAATCAATCAGCAGTTCCTGGGCGGACAGGTATCGTTTTTCTTCCTCCATAATCTAGTATAGGGCTTCTTTAAAATTTAAATAAGGTATCAGATCATCTGTCAGGATAGTATATTTTTAATTTTCCGGCAAGGAAGATGTTGACGGATCTCATGAATGACCGGAATACAGCACACCGTAATTGTTAAGCGATACTTTATTGTAAGGCAGACTTTCTCTTGGATGCGCGGACTTGCGCTCATCTGGATAGCCAATGGCAACGATTGATACTACCTTAATATGGGCCGGCAGGTTCAGTATTTCAGAAATATACGCTTCAGCTGTTTGCGTGTCATCGTGCATCCTTTCTCTGATCTGGATCCAGCAACTTCCGAGCCCAAGGGATGCGGCAGCCAGATGAATAAAAGTGGAGGCAATCGATGCATCTTCTATCCACACATCACTTATTTGGGGATTTGCACATACCACCATTCCCAGAGCTGCATTTTTCAAAAAAGACGCTCCATGCGGCTTTGCACTGGAAAGCTTTTGAAGCAAATTGGAATCGGTAATGACTACAAAGTCCCATGAATTTTTCCCCCTTGATGTGGGTGCGCGCAGCAAAGCTTCCACCAACGAATCGATTTTTTCGGGCTCTACCGGCTTGTTCTGGTATTTCCGTATGCTTCTGCGGCTTTGGGCCAAAGATAAAAACATGTCTACCTCCTTGAATTCGGGCCAAATGAAAATGCGAACGAAGAAAATGTTCGCGACATTCGGATGTAAGGCCCTGAAAGTGTTTATGGCTCATTTATGGGCTATCTAATCTAAAAGGCCAGGTTTTAAATGTCAATAATCCCAATCTGGTTCATAAGCAACAATTGACAATGCCGGCGGCTAAATTTGATCTTGTGTGGTGGGCGTGGTAAAATTTTATTTATATTGCAGCGAACGGGATTTGAGACAAATGATAATTTTTCGAAATAAATTCACCGTCAAATATTTTCTGTGTTTTGGCCTGGTGACGACACTGATACTGTTCTGCAGTATTTTATCGGCCAATGAGGTGGCCGTTATCAAAGTTAAGTATCGCAAGGCAGCGGAGCTGGTGCCGGTTGTCCAAAGTATGCTTTCCGCCGATGGTCGGGTAACCGTCAGTCAGCGGGTGAATTCGCTGGTTATCGTTGATAACCCCGAAGCAATCCGGCGGGTTTATGCCTACCTTGAACGTTTCGACCAACCGGTTGAGCAGGTCCGAATCCATGTCCGATTTAATACCAATGGCTCAAATGAAGAAAGAGCGGTTGCGGCCCGAGGCCGATATTCAGATGAGAATGTGAGTGTCGCCGTTGGTCGTAAAAAGAAAGACGGGATGGAGATTTCGGGTCAAGATCGCAGACATCGGCGAAGCAGCACTTTCGATGCGTTTGTGGTCGCGATGTCCGGAAGCCCGGCATTTATAAGCACCGGAGAAGAAATTCCGTATCAGCAAGGATCGGCCTTTTTCAGGCGGCATGCCCCTGGTGACGGGACGGTCGCATGGCAAACTGCTGAACGTGGATTTGAGGTCACCCCGGTTGTTGCCGGTGACAATGTCCACTTGAAAATTGTGCCTTTCGTCGCCTATGACGAACGTAAAGACGGGGTTATTCGATTTTTTGGGGCCCAAACGGAACTGACCACTCCTTTTGGGCAGTGGGTGGAAATCGGTGGGACCGCAGATCAAAAAAACGAAATTTTCAGAGAAATCCTTTCCCAGAGCAAAAGTGGCGGAAACTCGGTCAACAGCATTTCAATCTTGGCAGAAAGGCCTTAGAAGTGGTTTCAAAGCCACTTCTGGATAAAGCGTTTCGATTTTTAGTGTTCTTTTTACTTTTCGGAAACATCTCTCAGATGTTTACCGTATGTTTTTATTATTTGCCGATGACTTGAGATTTTTGGGCCAACTTGATAGTAAATAGCAGGATGTTGAAAAGGAAAAGGGCAGCCCGGGGTTTGGACTCCCCTGATCGAAGTATTCGTGTTGAACGCTGGTTGACGAAACATCTCCAAGTTGCCCCCCTGTAAATAAGAGCCTAAATTTTTTTATAAGGAATTCTTGATCAATTAGAATCCAACATATTCCCGGGGATCAGACGCTGTCAGCCGAAAAGGAGAGCCTCTGACTCCCTGCCTGTGGGAACAACGGGGGAAAGGAGGGGCATTTATGAAGTCACTCTTAAATGTATTAACTGCCATCATCCTTCTTTTTGTGTCAGTGAATTCGATGGCAGAGTGCGGACCCATGAGCACCGGGCATAATCTATTATCCTGCATTGAAAGCAACGATCCCGAACTCTATGGCTACGGTCTGGGTTTCATCTCAGGTGTTACTTTTGCCTATCGTTCCATGTATGATGGTGTTATGAAACCTGAAAAAATTTGCATCCCCAAAGGCGTAAAAATTAAGGAGATAAAGTTTGTAGTACAAGACTATCTCTCAAACCATCCAAACAAGTTAGATGAACCCCCATGGATTCTGGTCTCCGAAGCTGTGAAAGAGGCGTTTAGATGCTACTAATGGAAATAAAAGGAATAAAATAATGGCAAAAATTATTCCTCTCGATCAACCAGATCACGCACAATGGAAACAGCAGAATGCAGAAGTTCTTGAAGAAGTTCAAGACCAGGCGCTGAAGGAGATGATCAAGATGGTCTTGAATTTACACGAACTCGAGCATACCGGTGATTGGCGGAAAGCACACCGGCGACTTGACTTGTCTAAATCAACATTTATGGATTATCTTCAATTATACGTGCGATGGTCTTTACCGGAATTTCGATTGCTTGAGGAAGCTGTATTTGAGAATTTCGATGAGCTCAAAAGAAAGGGATTGTACAGCGTTTTAATTCGGCTTAGAAAAGAGAAGGAGGGAAAGTAATCCAATGCCGAACTCTTCTTCCGCGTTGCGGGATGAAGCGTCTATTTTTATACTACCAAGGGCCTCCTCATGAAGTTTAATGAGCATGTGTGTAAGGTTGAGGCAAAGAAAGAAAGGCCTAAACAATGTCTGCTTTCTCGACTATCGGAATAAGTTTATTGGTTTGTGCCATTATTCTATTTGCCTATCAAGTCCTGTCGGCATTCCTGGGCATGGGCACTTCTGATGATTTTGCGTACGAAAATATAAACCTTGAGAATATTCTCTCTGAAAGTTTAATAGACTGGGTTGATGGTATTTCGTCAGCGACTCTTCAAGGTCTAGCTTATACTGTGATAACGATGCCACTGGTTCTTTTGCTGCTGTGCGGAGCGCTTTTTTTCTTTTTGATTCACATGCTTAAAAGTCATAAACATAAATAGGCTTGCAACTCAACCCTGGAAGGATTCTTCCGTTTGAATGGGTGGTGGATTCTACCGGAAGCCTGAATATCGAATCCCGATCCTTTTCTTAGTTAAGGACATCCCACCTCTTTTCCTGTCGAGATTTTCATAATGGGATTATACACAAAATATCTTCTGCCAAAAGCAGTACATTTTGCATGCGGCACCAAACAGATTATGAGACAGCGTAAAAAGGTCGTATCTCTGGCCGAAGGCCGGGTGCTGGAAGTTGGGATCGGGTCCGGGCTCAATTTGCCTTTCTATGATTCTGCAAAGGTGGAACATGTGTGGGGCCTGGATCCGTCGAAAGAGTTGTGGACGCTGGCGGAGAAAACTGCGGCCCAGGTGGACTTCAGCGTGGAATTTATCAACGGCGATGCGGAAACGATACCGCTTGATGATCGCTGCGCCGATAACGTATTGGTTACCTATACGCTTTGCACGGTTGCCGGTGTTCTGCCGGCTCTGGCGGAGATAGGACGTGTGCTCAAACCGGATGGCCAGCTGATATTTTGTGAACATGGCGCGGCCCCCGATGCTTCCGTGCGAAGGTGGCAGAACCGGCTGAATCCAATCTGGAAAAGAATTGCGGGCGGCTGCAGTTTGATCCTGCCCATTCCTTCCCTGCTGGAGCAGGCGGGTTTCAAAATAAGAAAAATGGATTCGATGTATCTGCCGGGTTGGAGGCCCGCAACTTTCAATTACTGGGGCGCGGCGGTTTCCTCTAAATAGGGTTTAACCAGCGATGAAAAACAATCCCCTAGATGAACTGACAAAGCGGGCGCATCATCTGGGCTTCAGGCAGGGCTATGAAATTGCCAACCGAACTCAGATTGACGAAAGCATCCCGAAAGAAGCGTTTGTGGATTCCGTTTTAGCGGCGGTGATAGATTCCCTTGAAAGTACGGTCTTTAAATCGATATCGGATGAGCTCGATCTGATGAATGAAAA